>CASGAK010000140.1 GCA_949299435.1 uncultured bacterium | reverse complement strand
TTTTTATTAAAGAGTGGTGTGGGGAATAACACTCATCAAGGGGTGTATAAAAAACCACTTTGAGGGCATTTAACGCCCCTCTACTATTATTGTAACATATTTTAACAAACTTCTCAAGTGACATTGTTGCAAAAACAACAAAGTTTTTACAAAACTAAATAGAGGTGTTTTTACACTTATTTTTACCGCCAAGGATAATTTTCTTTAATTTCCCAACCTGATTTCATAATCTGAGCTGCACAATAAAACCCTCTTGTTTTACAATCACTTTCAACATCTTCAATTTTTGCATTATATCCTGCAGGCTCAATGGTATTTTGAGAAGACCTTGTGAAAATAAAAAGATCAACACCTGCAATATTTGGAAGTCTGCCCGCATTTAAATCAACAAAAATAATATTATTTGTAAACTCTTCACCTTCTATACCTTCACCTGTTGAAATAGACACAAAAGTTCCATCTGATAATATAAAAGGAGCTCTTAAATTCCTAGCTACTACACTATAGTTAAGCAAACCACCTTGATTTTTACTCCAGGGCGACTTTTCTTTATATCCGCATTTTTGATAAGTATCACAATAATGTAAATATTTTAAATATGGCTTCCAATACAACTCAAAATATTTTTCTGCTCCCAATTCAAACCCATCTGTCCAATATTTATATTCCCCGTTTTTAGCTTGAGATTCCAAAAAGGCTTGGTTTAAAATTGAATACACTTTTTTTAAATGTACGACGGTCTGCCTTTTTTTATAATTTCCGATTAAACTTGGCAATGTCATAGCCGCAACTATCCCGATGATTCCTAATGTAATTAAGACTTCAGCCATAGTAAATGCTTTTTTATACATAAATTTCCTTTACTGATATTTATTACATGTACTAAATACTTTATAACATGATTTAAATTATGTCAAACATGTAAGAAAATATATATAATTTTCAATATGATAGAATTTAAACTTGATGATTTAATTTGGATACACAGAACGACAGCTGAAGAAGTACACAAGGCAACAGGAATAAGCAATTCCACACTTTCTAATATGCGTACTGGAAAAAACAAAAATGTAAGCATAAATACATTAGATCTGCTTTGTAAGCATTTCAAATGTAAAGTATCTGATATTTTGGAATACAGTGATGATTAATCTAAGTCAACAGGTTCCCTTAATATCTTATCAATAGCTTCTCTAGCCGTAAATACAAGAGCTTCAGGAACATTATCAATAGTTGTAAATTGTCTTAACACATCAACTACACGCTTGAATGAACGCACTATATCACCTTCACCTATATCAATTTGCTCAGAAATACTTTCCCATTCAGCACCTTCTACCCAAAGCTCTATCAAAGAAGAAAAATACGGATTAATAAATAGCGGAGCTTCGACGGCATAATTATTTTGTACCTTTTCAATTTTTCGTCTTATATTTCTGATTTGATTAAGAGTTTTTCTGACAGGCTCAGAAAATGGAATATAAGGAATTTCGATTCTTAGATCCTCGGTTGTAATAGCACAAATTACAGCAGCAAGCTGTGATGGGGTAAGATTGTCCAAAATACCAGAAAATATAATTTCTGCAATATACAACTCATTTTCAGAACGAATTTGTGATGTCGTAATACCGCGAGAGGTTGGATAATCATTTTCTATGTACCCGAAATCCATCAAAACACTTCTATGAGCCAAGAATTTATTCCAAAAAATATCACGCTGACGCTCTACTTCTTTTTCTAATTTTTTTTGTCTTATACTCAAACGCTCAAGAATTTCTACATTTTTTGTGTGTTTTTTATAAAATTTACAGGTATCACAGGGATAATTATGCATTTTGGCGAGCATTGCTTTAGTTTCTCTACCAAATTTTATTGCATCTTCTGAAAGCGGACGATTTTTAGATTTTTCCTGCTTGCATATTTTTTTATAAGTTTGGCGGTTTTGCACGTATATGTGACGAATTTTATCGTATTCAAACAATTCTTTATCAGATAGTTTAAACGGACATTTGAAATTTCTTTCAGCGATTTCGCGATTATTAGCCTCAATAAGTTTTAAAACAGGCTGCAATCGAGAACCTGAAGAAAAATACCCAAAACTTTTTAGAATAAGCTCCTTAGCCTCTTCTAAACTGAAACGTTGCAAAAGATTTAAAACCATTGAATAACTTGGAGAAAATCTGCTTTCAAGCGGATTAGCATTACTTAATACAAGCTCAGCAACTTCTTCAGGAGTTTGGAAAGGGGTACCAACAATTGTGACATAACCTACTTCGTCCATACCTCTTCTGCCAGCTCTGCCTGACATTTGTAAAAATTCACTTGCAGTAAGCATTCTGTGACCGCTGTCAGTACGTTTACTGGTGGAGCTTATAACTGTAGATCTTGCAGGCATATTGATTCCTGCAGCAAGGGTTTCTGTCGCAAATACAACTTTAATAAGCCCCTTTTGAAAAAGTTTTTCCACTAATAATTTCCAAGAAGGTAACAGCCCTGCATGGTGTGAAGCTACACCGCAAAGAAGATATTCTATGTGCTTGTTATTATACAGATACGGGTTTTCAGCGATATAATCATCTATAAACTGTCTTATCTGTGCCCTTTCTGCCTTTGATACAAGTTCCAGTCCTGCACATTTTTCCATTTGCTCATCACATTTTCTACGGGAAAAAGTAAAATATATTGCAGGCAACATATCATTTTGTTCTAAATTTCTTACTACTTCTTTTACATAAGTTTTTTGCTTCATTTTTCCATGAGAGAATTTCTTTTTCTCAGGCTTAATTTTATTATTCAAAGCACCAGATGGCGTCAAAAGCGGAAGAAGTTTATAAGGCTGAGAGCTGTCAAAATAGTAAAATTTCAAAGGAACAGGCCGAAAATCAGTATTTACAAGCTCTGTTTTTGAATGAACGGTATTTATCCAATCCGTCAGTTCATCAGCATTCGCAACAGTCGCAGAAAGTGCAATGATTTGCACATTTGTCGGACAATAGATTATACTTTCTTCCCAGACTGTACCTCTTTGCTCATCGTTCATATAGTGCACTTCATCTAACACAACGTATTTGACATCTTTCATATTATCAGCAACAGCTCCAAAATTTGTACCATAGAGCATATTTCTGAAAACTTCCGTTGTCATTACTACAATTTGTGCATTACGATTGATTGATGTGTCACCTGTTAAAAGCCCGACTTTATCTTGTCCGTATTTTTCTCCAAAATCATAAAACTTTTGATTAGAAAGAGCTTTCAAAGGTGTCGTATAAAAAATTCTTTTACCGCTTTCTAATGCTCTATGAATTGCATGTTGAGCAATTACTGTTTTTCCCGCACCTGTCGGAGCACATACTACAACACTTTTGCCATCGTCTATGTAATCGCAAGCCTCTTTTTGAAATTCATCTAGTTCAAATGGAAATTTGTACATCTTTTACCTATTAAATGCTATTCACTTAATATATTATGCCCTAAAAATTTAGAATTGTAAAACTATGTCAATTTCAGCGAAAATAATTCATTAAAAAAAAACTCCCCAATGGGAGCTTTTTTTAGATAAAAATTATACCATTTATTATATTTTATCAAATCCTGTGTATTTTCTAAGAACTTCAGGAATAATTATTGAGCCATCTGCTTGCTGATAATTTTCGACAATCGCCGCAAAAGTTCTGCCGACAGCAAGACCTGAGCCGTTAATGGTATGAACTAGTTTTACTTTTCCGGTTGCTTTTTCTCTGTAGCGAATATTTGCACGTCTTGCTTGGTAATCACCGTAATTTGAACAGCTGGAAATTTCTTTATAAGTACCATAAGATGGCATCCAAACTTCTAAATCCCAACACTTATTTGCTGAGAAGCCGATATCAGCTGTGCAAAGTGCTTCTCTACGGTATGGGAGCTCCAATAATTGAAGCATTTTCTCAGCATCTTCAGTTAACTTTTCATGTTCCTCTTTACTTGTTTCTGGTGTTGTAAGTTTAACCAATTCGACCTTATTGAACTGGTGTACACGAATTAAACCTCTTGTATCTTTACCGGCTGAGCCTGCTTCTCGTCTGAAACAAGGTGTGTAAGCTGTCATATATTTAGGAAGATCGTCTTCAGATAAAATTTCTCCTGCATAAATGTTTGTAACAGGTACTTCAGCTGTCGGAATAAGGTATAAATCTTCATCAACACATTTATACATATCTTCTGCAAATTTCGGTAATTGTCCTGTACCTGTCATAGTTGCGGCATTTGCCATAAACGGAGGTAAAATTTCTTCATAGCCTTGCTCTCCACAATGATAATCAAGGAAGAAGTTAATGATTGCTCTTTCTAATTTAGCTCCCATTCCTCTATAGAGCGTAAAACGACTTTGTGAGAGTTTTACTCCACGTTCAAAGTCTACAAGATTTTTTTCTTCGCACAAGTCCCAGTGGGGTTTAAATTCGAAATCAAATTTTCTGGGCTCGCCCCATTTATACACCTCAACATTATCATCTTCTGATGTCCCGATCGGAGTTGTTTCATCAGGAATGTTAGGAATATGAAGTAAGATATCACGTTGCTTGCAATCAAGTTCAGTTTGTTTTTCCTCAAGAGCCTTTATATCATCTCCGATTTTTCTAACTTCTTCTTGCACAGCATCAGTGTTTTCACCTTTTTTCTTTAACTCTCCTATCATTTGAGAATCTTTTTTTCTTTTAGCCCTCAATTCATCAGCTTGAGTTTGTATTTTTCTTCTTTCTTCATCAATCTTAATAACTTCATCTATTGAAAGCTCAGGGTTTCTTCTTTTTAAAAGTTCATTAATTTTATCTGGATTTTCTCGAATTAATCTTATATCAAGCATCTTAGACCTCTTTCATCTTATTCTGTTCAGCATAAATATTATAGTTTAAAGAAATATTATAATCAAGATTTCATTAAACGACCCATAAATCTTTAGATTGATTGCATTATTTGAAAAAAAGTGCATAATATGTATAGGGGGAATGTGTATGCAAATGTTTAGAAAATTGGTTTCAAAATTCAGTAATCAAAATAAACAAAAAGCAGTACAAGGTATGATAAATCCTATTTTAGCAGGATATGAGCCAAAGAAAAATGAATTTCTAGACGGCTTATCAAAGCGTGCATTAGAGATGTACCAGAAAAAATGTGATATTAAAAACTTTACACAACTTGCGATGTCAGATCCTGAAAACACATCACATATAGAAATGATGCAAGAACGATTTAATGAAGGAGTTATAGATCCTTTTGAAGATGAAAAACTTGCACAACTCGCTGACAATAAAAAATTTCTGAGGGATTTGGGACTTTTATAGCACTTCAGTCAGTCTGTAAATGACTTTTAATTGTTCTGTATTCAAATGGTTTAAACGTTTTTCTATAGTTTTAATTAATTCTTCATCAGTTTTTTCAAGGCAATCAAAATCAAAAAGCTCTTTCAGTTCAACATTGAGAGCTTGGGAAATTTTCAGCAACGAAGACGATGGAAAAGTATTTCCGCATTCAATATTGCTGATACTACGTCTGTCAAGTGCAACCATTTCAGCAAAACTTTCTTGAGATAAATTATTTTTCTTACGAAGCTCTCTTATTCTTGCCCCAAACTTAACTTTTAATGTATTCATACTATGATAATACATTACTTTATAAATATTTATAAGGAA
>CASGAK010000139.1 GCA_949299435.1 uncultured bacterium | reverse complement strand
ATAGTCTGCATTTCCAGCTCCTTTCATTCCTTACTTGGTTTTCTTATTACACTCTTTTATTATAACAACTTTTTTCATCGCGTGCAATGGCGAGCAAAATTTTACTATTTTTCAATGCATCTTTTGGGGTACGCAGGAATAACAATTACTACCAACTGCCTTTTCCACATTTGTATTCTCAAAAACTAATTTCAACTAATATTTCAAATGAAAAAGACCGCATTTGCGGTCTTTTGTACATATGATTTTGAGAATTATACCAAAATAGTAATTAGAAAGTACCTGCCGGTTTCTTTTGAGCAGTGGCTCCAGGAATTGATTGCCAATTTGCAGCCATAATTTTCTTAAATGATTTTAGAGCTGTATCTTCCAATTCTCCAAGTTCTTCTGCTTCCATAATCAATTCTCTCAATGGAAGCAAAGCTCTTTGATCGCGTAGAACACCCAATGCTGCTGCTGCTCCTGCTCTTACCAATTCGTTTTCATTGCGATTTTTCATTACATCAATCAACGCAGGAACTGCTTTTGTATCATTTAGTTTTCCTAGTGATGTTACAGCATAAATTCTTACATTGACCCATTCGTCATACAACATATTGATAACCTTATCAACAGCCTTTTTATTTCCGATTTCACCCACGGCTCTTGTTGCGTCACAGCGAACATTTACTTTTTCATGATCTAATGATTCAATCAATGCATCTGTTGCTACATCACCTATTTCAATTAATGCATCTGTTGCTGTTATACATACTTGTGGGTTTTCGTCATTCAACGCTTCTACTAATGGCTCTACAACTATTGCTCCGCCTAATCTGCCCAATGCTCTAGCTGCACGAACTCTTACATCTACGTTTCTGTCTTCGCGTAAAGATTCAATTAAATGAGTTGTAGCTTTTGAATCACCTAGCTCTCCTAGTGCTCTTGCCGCATACAATCTTACAGATCCGTTTTTATCGTGTTTTAACACTTCAATCAACGGCTCAACAGCTTTTGAATCACCCATTTCACCTAAAATACGTGCCGCATTATATCTAACTTTTTCTGAATTGCTTGTTTTTAAATCTGTTAATAATTCGTCAAAAGTTTTCTTAACTTGTTTTTTCTTGCTGTTCACACTAATTGTCATCATTTTCCTCCGACACTACTATAATATTCTACACACTTATATTTCTTTAAAAAATTTTGTTAGAATATTATTGCCTTTTTTACCTACATTTATTAAAAATTATTTACAATCTAAATCTTTTACTGTTTTACGCGTGATTTTATAAAGGGTAACACTCACACTTTATATTTATAATATAAACTATTTTTTAATTTCTGTCACTGGTCATTTATATTATTTATTCAAATTTAATGATTGTTTTTTTAATATTAGATGAAATTCAATTATATTAAAATCAAATTTGTAATATTTTTTAACATATACTACTCACCGCAGATAGTAATAACAAATTCGCTACCCTTACCAACCTCACTATTTACAATAATTTTGCCCTTATGCTTTTCTATAATTTTTGCAGAAATTGCTAAACCTAACCCTGTTCCAACTCCTACTCCTTTTGTAGTATATCCGGCTGTATAAATTTTATCGATTTCTGATTTTTCAATTCCTTTTCCGGTGTCTTTTATAGACACAGTCAAAGTTTTGGGGGTATAAGACGTAGTAATTTTTATCTTTCCGCTGCCTTCAATTGCCTGACACGCATTGACTAAAACATTGGTAAATACTTGATTTAGCATATTTGGGTAGCACTTAATCAGGGGGATATTACCGTAATTTTTTTCTATTTCTATTCTATTTTTAGTTTCGTGTCTAATCAAGTCCAGAGTAAGATCCAGCTCTTTATTAATGTCTGCTTCTTGCAACTCTGCTTCATCAAGCCGCACAAACTTTTTTAATGAAGTTACCATATGGCTGATTCGTTGAATAGCTTCTCGGTCAACTTCATTGATATCAGATAATATAGAGGATATTTCAGGATCAGAAATTTTTGGAATAAATTTTGACAATATAGAATTATTTGATTTTATAGAAGCTACAGGTGTATTAATTTCATGAGCAACTCCTGCAACTAATTGTCCTAGTGATGCCATTTTTTCTGAATTTATCAAATGCAACTGTGTTTCTTTCAGTTCTTTTAAAGTATTTTGGAGCTGATGAACAGTTTGGATATTCTTGTTATACAATTCTGCTCTTATAATCGCGTTACCAAGTTGAGAAGATATGGCTTCTAAAATCTCCAATTCTTCATTTAATTCTCGCCTTTGTCGAATAAGTAAAACTATTATCCCTATTAGGTTTTGCATATGAAACACCGGCACAATTATACGCATCAGAGGCTGATTGAAAGGCTGTGCTCCTAAAAACTCTTTAAGGGTATGTTGTACTGAAATCCCGCTTGTAAGAATAGTTTCCACCGTATCATTCTCGAGCTCAAACTCCCGTTTTATATCTGAATTTTTTGACGGATAAACTTCTTCAATTACAAATTTTCCATCAGCGTATGAGGCATAATAAGTTTTGAAAGCTCCAAACATGATTAGTAATTCTTTTAAAGCTGAGGATAAAATTATTGATGTGTCCATAGAGCTTCTTATTATGTTTGAAACTTTGTTTATGAGAGCGATTCGGATAGCTTGAGATTGTGCTTTTTGTTTAATTTTCATCAAATCATTATTTTGAATTTCAAGATATTTTATCTTTTCCTTCAATTTTTCATTTTGTTTTTCTATAGAATTAAGCTCCGCCTCTGCACTAATATCTGAAAAAAACATCAATGTATAACGCCATTTTTTCACAGCATACAAATCATAATATTGCAATTTTCCATTAGAATTTTGATAAGAAATTCTTGCAGAAAAATCTTCTTTGGAAAGTATTGCATTATAGATGGGAGAATAGTTTTCAATATTTTCACTTTCAAGCGGGCAGATGTCAAAATTTGCGTTATGTGAAAATTTTTTGACATCTGATACACCTGAAAAACATCTTTTAAATTTGTTATTTTTATAAACAACTTCTTTATTATTATTTACGATAATTACCGCATCTCTAAAACGGTTGAATATATCAAACTTTTTCATAATGAAATTATAGACAATAAACACCTTATAATCAATTTATTAAAAATTTGATATATTAATTATTTCCCGCACTTGGTCTTGCTATCCCAAGAAAGATCACTGCAATGCAGATAATCCATATTCTCATTATATATTACCCACGCAGTACAACCATAACCATTTGGTCCCAAATTTGGAATTGAACCTATACTTTTATCTTTACAAGTTCTATCAAAAGTAAAACCCTTCGTTTGCATTTGTGTACCCTGAGGTACTATACCATGTTTTGTTATTAAAAACGTAAAAAAATCCACACCAAATTGATTAGGTAATTTATTCCCATTTATATCTGCACCAATTGCCCCACAAACATTTTGTAAAGGCTTTGTAATACCCCAATTCCCACTACAAGTATTGTTATAAATATAAAAACTAATAATAGTTCCGTCTGTGAGTCTTATACGAGAATATTGTCCTGAGGTATCAATATTGAGATAATACTCCTCGCCATTCAAACATTTATATTTTACATCAGGAAGACAACCTGTCTGTCCTGATTTACAGGTCTTTGTTTTGTTCAAAAATTCTGCAAATCTTACCATCAAAGTGTTCGCTCCATCAGGATCAGCAAGTCCTATCGTGCCTAAGTTCCAATTTTCTATCGGTCCATATTTTTCTGTCGACATTATAAATGCCTGATTGAGCACTGAATTGACCTTTTTTAACTGTGTGACGGTTACTTTTTCTCTATATCTGCCAATTAGCACAGGCATTGTCATCGCTGCGACTATACCGATTATGCCTAAAGTTATCAATACTTCCGCTAATGTGAATGCTAAAAAACTTTTTAAAATACCTACAGGAGCATTATTTGCGGGTGCCCCCCCCCCCCGCTTATTCACGACTGCTCTGGAGTTGGAGCTCGTTGCCTGATTTTTGGTTTTGGAGGGTCT
>CASGAK010000138.1 GCA_949299435.1 uncultured bacterium | reverse complement strand
GGATGTACGGGGGGGGGGGGCACCGCGAAAATAACCGTTTTGAGGTAAAAAAATTAAAGTATTGCATAGCGACCAAAAAAGGGTTAAAATGAATATTATATTAAGCAAGAAAGAGGTCGATATGAAAAAAGCATTCACATTCAAAGAGTTATTGATACCATTATTAAACGATAGTGTGTGTCAGTCTGACTCGCTAAAAGAAAACGAGTTTCATTGCAATGCTCAAAATGATAAAAAATCTGCATTTACACTTGCAGAAGTTCTTATAACTTTAGGCATAATTGGGATAGTCGCTGCTTTGACGATTCCAGGAGTGATTGAGGGGTATAAGAAAAAAGAAACGGTCGCGAAATTGCAAAAGGCTTATACCTTACTAAATCAAGCACTAAAATTATCAGAAGCTAAATATGAAGAATATGAATATTGGGAAAGCGGAGCTAATTTCGCAACTGCTGAGGATTATTTAAAAATGTATTGGACACCGCACTTTAAAGTTGCAGCATACTGCTATACCCCTCAAAAATGCGGATATAAAAGTAATGGACCTTATAAGCAATTAAATGGTACTGCTGATAGCAGCACATTTGTATTAACTAGCTATCGTTTACCATTTGCTACTGTAGATGGTACTGTATATACAATATCAGTGCGTGGTGGAACAGATGATTCAGCTCAATCAGTAATATGGGTTGATTTAAATGGTTCAAAAGATCCTAATCAATATGGTAAAGATATATTTTTCTTTGAAAGAGTTGCTAAAAAAGGAATTTTACCATCTGGTTGGAACAGAGAAGAAGATAATATTTTAGAGAATTGTTCTATTTCTGGATATGGAAATTTTTGTGCAGCAAAAATTATGCGTGACGGCTGGGAAATCAAAGATGATTACCCTTGGTAATTTTTAGCACCAGTCCTTTATCGTGATTTTGATATCAAATAAATCAGGTCTTCAATTTTGTGTTAGCTTTTTATTGAATTAGAAGGCCTGATTTAGTATTTATAAAAATAATGCGTAAAAATTATAGCATAACTAACTCTGGTATTTGCTCTATTTTATAAAATAATGAAGCTGAATTTTTAAAGTTTTCTGGAGATTTGCTGACATAGAATTTTTCATATTTTTCACATAAATCTTTATTTAAAAGAGATTTGGATTCTAGATCTTTTTTAATAATTTTTGCAAATTCAATTGAGGGATTTATAAAAGTTTTTTCAGGGGCAAATTCTGATAATACGTCCAGTAAATATGGATAATGCGTACAGCCTAAAATTATTTTTTCAGGTGAAAATTTCAGCATTTCATTCATCTTTTCTTGGACGGCAAGTTTTGCCTCATTTGTTTTTTCCTGCCCGTTTTCTACAATTTTTACCCAGCCTGGACAAGGGATTTCATTTATTTCTAAATTAGGATTATGTTTTTGTAATTCTTTTTTGTAGCAATGGGTGTTTATAGTAGCTTTTGTTGCAAATACTCCGATTTTTTTGATCGGCAGTTCTGAAATTTGTTTTGCGACAGATTGAATTATAGGATAAATTTCAAAATCGTAATTGTTTTTTAATTTTTCATATACGACAGCTGAGGTTGTATTACAAGCCATTACTACAGCTTTGGTATTTTGTTGTTCTAAGAATCTGAAGATTTTATCTGCAAATTCTAAAAGTTGTTCTTCTGTTTTTTCCCCATAGGGCATGTTTTTAGTATCGCCAAAGTAAATGTAGTTCTCATTGGGCAGTAATTTCTTTACCTGCTCATATACGGTAACTCCTCCGACTCCTGAGTCAAAAAATCCTATGGGGTTATTATTTAATCTGCTTAAAATAGTTCTCAACTCCTTCTACTATTGCCTTTGCTGTAGCTTTCTTTCTGGCTGGACTTGTTAGTTCAGCTCGTTCTTTATCGTTTGATATAAAACCTATTTCCATTAATATCGCAGGAGCGGTTGTATGATTGATTACGTAGAATTTAGATTTAAACAGACCTCTGTTTTTTGTATCAATCGCACTTGCTAACGCTGCGTGTACTGTCTGAGCGAGCATAAGACTTTCTTGATGATAGTAATGCGTTTCCACTCCGCTTGGCTCTGTGCCTGTGCTGGAGTTTACATGGATACTTATGAATATGTCAGGTTCAAAATTCTCACTAATAGCTACTCTGTCTTGCAGTGATACGTATTCATCACCATCTCGTGTCATTTGGACTATGTAACCTTTTTTCACAAGTGTATCCCGTACTTGTTTTGCTACATCTAAAGTTATGTCTTTTTCATTTATATTGCATCTTATAGCTCCATAGTCGCTACCGCCATGTCCTGCATCTATTACTACTTTTCTTATGCCTTTGCCTTGCGGTTTCGGTTGTGTAACCGGAGGTGGTGCTATAGGCTCTGATATTACAGTCTGTTTTTTAGGCTCTTTTACTATTACTTTTAATGCCTTTCCGTCGGCTCCTAAAAATGTATTTACTAAACT
>CASGAK010000137.1 GCA_949299435.1 uncultured bacterium | reverse complement strand
TGCTTTCAATACAAAATTTTGATTATCAAATTTTATTTCATCAGCTTGAGCCGCACATACAAGAGTTAATGATATAAGCAGTGATAGTGATATTACATTCAAAACCGTCTTTAGCATAATTTTTTCCTTTTTCTCATATTATTAAACCACTTATTCTTTAATAAAAAATTACACAATATGCTAATTAAAAAAGATATTTCAAAACTATTAAAAATTTGCACATCACGAAAGTTAATGATATAATACTTAATGTTAGCAACAAAAGGAGGAAAATCATGAAAACCAAAGCTATGAAAGGAATACAGCCAGGGGGGGGGGGGGTAACTAAAGAATTTTCCCCGCTATTAAAAATTTTTGACGCAGAAAATTACCCTATTGAAGTTTGTAATAAAATAAAACTTTCTAATTCAAAAACAATTTTTCATTTTTTTAATAAAGCATTTACTTTAGCAGAAGTTCTTATTACGTTGGGAATAATCGGTGTTGTAGCAGCAATGACACTACCGAGTCTTATTGGTAATTACAATAAAAAAGTTACAGCTACCCGTCTTGAAAGAACATATACGGTATTATCCCAAGCTGTAGAACGCACAAAAGCCGAGCATGGGGACGTTATAAACTGGGGAACACAAAGTTATGCAAATACGGCAGTTAGCAATGCTAATTTAAAAAAAATTCTTGAAGATTTTACCCCAAAATACATTGTACCCTACCTTGCAGATATCAAAAAAATTGAGTTTGGCAGTTTCAAAGATTTGGGATATAAAAGTGTCAGCACTCATAAAGATGCAACTCAAGACCGTATAACACTTAATAGAAATGGAGTTCTGCTAATATTAAATGACGGGACTATCCTACTAATCACAATGGATACAGGTAGTGCAAATAATCCGGGCTATCAAAATATAACAATATATGCTGATATAAATGGTATGAAAAACCCGAATGCTTGGGGAGAGGATATATTTATGTTTATCGTCTATTCAAGTACTGGAAAATTTAATTTTTACAGTCACGATAAATTCTATACAAGAGAGGAAATGCTTCAATTGTGCAAATCAAGTGCAAGCTATTGCGGACGACTTATTATGATGGACGGCTGGGAAATAAAAAAGGACTACCCCTGGCTGTAAGAAATTGAATTGATAAATTTTTCAAACGCTTTTACACCCTCATCATCACGTTTGAATACACCACAACATTCAAGAATTTTGGCAAAAATTTTCCCTGTTTCGATTCGCAAAATTGATTGAATATTTTCACTATTAACCTGATACTCGGGCAGAAATTTTTCTGCCCAATCAGCATGCTTTGAAATGATATCATTACTTCTTATATCCTTATTGTTAAGAATATAATCCGATAATATTTCAAATTCATTTTTCAATCTTGAAGGCAATACAGCAAGTCCCATAACTTCAATAAGTCCGATATTTTCCTTTTTGATATGATGATATTCACTATGGGGGTGATACACCCCTAAAGGGTGAGTATCTGTTGTAATGTTATTTCTCAGTACCAAATCAAGTTCAAAAAGCTCCCCTGACTTTCTTGCAATAGGTGTAATCGTATTATGCGGAATACCGTCAGTAAAAGCATAAATAAAGACATCTTCATCAGTATAGCTCCGCCAGTTATTCAAAATAACATCAGCAAGTGATATAAGTCTTTCATAATCATAATGACGTATTCTAATAACAGACATCGGCCATTTTACAGTCCCCAATTCCACATCTTCAAAACCTTTTATAGAAAACCTCTTTTCTATAGGAGCTTTAGCCATTGCAAAATCGTAATGTCCGCCCTGAAAATGATCATGAGATAAAATAGAACCGCCCACAATCGGCAAATCAGCATTTGAACCGATAAAATAGTGCGGGAATTTATCTATAAACTCAAAAAGTTTTTTAAAAGTTGATTTTTCTATTTTCATAGGAATATGCCGGCTATTCAGCACAATGCAATGCTCGTCGTAATAGACATAGGGTGAATACTGCAAGAACCACTTTTCATTATCCAAATCAATAGGAATAATACGGTGATTTTGCCTTGCAGGGTGATTCAATCTGCCTGAATACCCCTCATTTTGAGCACAAAGTGCACATTTAGGATATCCTGATTGTTTAGCGGATTTTGCTGCAGCGATTGCCTTTGGATCTTTTTCAGGCTTTGAAAGGTTTATTGAAATATCAAGCTCACCATATTCAGTATCCGCTTTCCATCGCAAATCTTTTTTAATCCTGTAGCGTCTTATATAATCAGTATCCTGCGAAAATTTATAATACCATTCGGTTGCTAACTTTGGTGAACTTTTATACAGCATTTCAAACTTATCAATTACATCATGCGGTGGCGGGACAATACAGCCCATAACTTTTGTATCAAATAAATCACGACTTGTTATATCGTCCTCTGTCAAACCTTTTTCACAAGCGTAATCCAAAATTTCATTCAAAATATGCTCCAAATCAATTTCACAATCTTGAATTTCACATTCTTGAAAATCATCTAACTGCAAAACTTCAAGAATACGATTTATCACATAAATTTTATCAGCCTCGTTTATAAGACTGTTTTTTATTCCATATTGAACAAGTTTTGAAATACTCTCCGAAATCATAAGGTCCTTTCTGACTATTTTGAGAAACCGAACGGGTGATTTTTATGCCAATTCCAAGCAGATGCGATAATTTCTTCCAAATCCGCATGCTCAGGCTTCCAGCCGAGAATTTTCTTAGCTTTTTCACTTGATGCTACAAGTTGAGCAGGATCTCCCGCACGACGCGGTGAAATTACTGCAGGAATTGCATGTCCAGTTACTTTTCTTGCGGTATCAATCACTTCTTTTACGCTGAAGCCTATGCCGTTACCTAAATTGAATATATCACTTTCTCCGCCTTTTTGGAGATATTCGACCGCTAAAATATGTGCTTCGGCTAAATCTGTTACATGGATATAATCCCTTATACAGGTTCCGTCAGGTGTGTCATAGTCATCACCAAAAATATTTATTTGCTCTCGTCTGCCGTTTGGCACCTGTAAAATCAACGGGATTAAATGAGTTTCAGGCTCATGTGCCTCTCCGATTTTACCTGATTTGTCGGCACCACAAGCATTAAAATACCTTAAAGATACAAATTTTAAATCATGTGCTTTTGATACCCATTTCATCATTTTTTCCATAGACAATTTTGTTTCACCATAGGTATTTGTCGGCTCTTTTCTGTCACTTTCCAGTATCGGAATATTTTCAGGCTCTCCATAAGTTGCAGCAGTAGATGAAAATACTATTTTCCCCACACCGTTTTTGACCATTGACTCTAAAAGTACCATCGTGCCATATAAATTATTATCGTAATACTTCAAAGGATCTGTCATACTCTCTCCGACTAGAGAATTTGCGGCAAAATGAATTACTGACTCAATTTTTTCCTTATTGAACAGGGCATCTAAAAAACTGATATTTCTTATATCACCTTTGTAAAATCTTGCTTGCGGGTGAATAGCTTCAACATGTCCTGTTTGCAGACTGTCTGCAATTACAACATCTTCACCTTTTGCTATAAGCTCATATACCGTATGTGAGCCTATATATCCCGCTCCTCCTAAAACTAATATCGTCATTCTTACCTCTTTTCGTTATTCAATTCTAATCCCGCCGACAGGTCTGATTGATAATATATGACAGCAACCTTCACCTATCGCTTTTTCAATTCTCATTTTAAACTCATTTACCATATTCAAAGGCACAAAAGCCTGAATAGTTCCTGCAAATCCGCCGCCGTGGACACGATAAGCTCCTTTATTTTGCAAAATTTTATCGCACAAAGCTAATACAACAGCTACTGCTTGATTATTCGTTGCTCCGGCTACGGACACATTTTGAAGATACATATAAGATGACCGACCTGATTCTTTTACGAGTTCCAAGAACCTTTCAAAATCACCTTTTTTGAGAGCTTCTGCCTCCAATATAGCCCGACGATTATCAGCATAAAAATGCATCGCCCTCAATACTGCTCTGTCACCACATTTTTCTCTGACTTTTGCTAAATTTTCCATAAAAAGTGCTTCATCAACTTCACGCAGTACCTCTTTTTCAAAAACTTTTGCAACTTTTTTCATTTCATAAGGAATGGCAGCATATTCATCAGTCAAATCCGCATGGTCAGCACCACTGTCAATGATACAAAGTGCATATCCTGATTTTGAAAAATCAAAATCAACTTTTTCAATCAGCGGATTTTCAGTATTTTCAAAATCTATTGATACTACAGCTCCGACAGAAGATGCCATTTGATCCATAAGCCCGCAGGGTTTTCCGAAATATACATTTTCAGCATATTGCCCGATTTTTGCAATTTCGACATCACTTACTGAATTGTTTGCAAAAAGCCCATTCAAAATATTCCCGATTAAGACCTCAAAAGCCGCAGAACTCGACAGACCTGAACCTTTTAGAACATTCGATGTTGTATAGGCATCAAAACCTTTTATGTCATATCCCAGCTCTTTAAATTGTGCAACAACTCCGCGAATTAGAGCTTTTGCCTGATTATACTCGGACATTTCAGGGGATAATTCATTAAGATTTATTACATCTAAAGGATAGCCTTCTGATTGCAGTCTTATCAAATTTTCATTATTCAACGCGACAGCCGCGATTACATCTAAATTTACGCTTGCAGCTAAGACACAGCCATGTTGATGATCTGTGTGATTTCCGCCGATTTCGGTACGACCGGGGGCGGAAAAAAGTGATACTTCACGCTCAGCTCCAAAATTTGCACTGAAACCGTTTAGTAAATCTTTATATCTTTCACGATCTTCAGATGTGTCTTTTTTAGAGTATATCTTTGCTAAAACTCCATCATACAGACCATTCGATAAATCTTTCTTTAACTGTTCTAAAGATTTCATTAAAATACCCTCTTTTAATTATTTATACCCTATCTTTCACAAACGTAACATACATATAAAGTAGGAGATTTTTTTAAGACTTGATAATAATAAAAAAAATGGGGCATAATAATTATATAGTTTTTATAAGGAGATTTATATGGACGACGCTTTGCAAAATGATGCTATTGATGCACAAAGAGCTTTAAAAGCAAAACGGATGAAAATATTTATTACATTTGCTGCAGGTATGGCAGGGCTTTTATTCGGGCTTGATATCGGTGTAATTTCAGGTGCATTACCGTTTATCACAACTCATTTTGAATTATCAAGCAGATTACAGGAATGGGTTGTATCAACAATGATGTTAGGTGCCGCATTAGGTGCTATTTCTACAGGTTGGATTTCTTTCAAACTGGGCAGAAAAACAAGTTTAATGGCGGGTGCTGCATTATTTGTAATAGGCTCAATAGGATCCTCCATGGCTCCGAATGTAGCTATTCTTTTAATTTCACGTGTCTTACTCGGATTTGCGGTCGGAATTGCTTCTTATGTCGCTCCGCTGTACCTTTCTGAGATGTCTGAAAAAGAGGATCGGGGCAAACTTATTTCTATGTATCAAATGATGGTGACAATAGGTATTTTAGTTGCCTTTATTTCCGATACTATTTTCAGCTATGGCGGACACTGGAGAATGATGCTCGGAGTTATAAGTTTACCTGCTATATTATTAATGATTTCTGTTTTTGGATTACCTGACAGTCCAAGGTGGTTGGCATCTAAGGGCAAATTTGAAAAAGCTAAAGAAATTCTAAGAATGCTTAGCACGACTGATGCAAAAGCTGATAGTGAATTGGAAGAAATTCATGAGAGTTTAAAGGTAAAACAAGAAGGCTGGAGTTTGTTTAAAGAAAATAAAAACGTCCGGCGTGCTGTATATCTGGGAATGCTATTGCAGGCAATGCAACAGTTTACGGGTATGAACGTAATACTTTATTATGCTCCGCAGATATTCAAACATGCCGGATTTGCTAACACGGAACAGCAGATGATTGCAACTGTCATTTGTGGTGCTACAAACGTACTTGCAACTCTTATCGCAATGAAAACCGTTGATAAGCAAGGAAGAAAGCCTATTTTAAAAATTGGTTTCGCAGGTATTGCATTAGGTACATTCCTGTTAGGTGTTTGTCTATTTATGATTAATGCCGGTTTCAGCCCACTTTGGATTTCTATTTTAGCTATCATAATGACTCTATTTACAATCACAAGTTTCGCGATGAGTGCTGGTCCTGTTGTTTGGATTTTGTGCTCTGAAATTCAACCGCTTAAAAGTCGTGACTTCGGGGTAGCTTGTTCTACTACGACGAACTGGATTGTTAATATGATTATCGGGGCTACTTTCCTTACTTTAATTAATACTTTCGGTATAGCTGCTACGTTCTGGATTTATACCTGTTTGAACGTACTGTTCGTAGTTCTAACTATATTGTTAATACCTGAAACTAAGGGAATATCTTTAGAAAATATTGAAAAAAATCTTATGGAAGGTAAAAAATTACGAGATATCGGCGTTTAGAATTTTAAATAGATTATAATAATTTGGCACAGGTTTAAAAACCTGTGCCAAATTATTATTTAACGTCAACTATTTACTACGCAGTCACATCTATATTTACATTAAAATATGCTGACATATTATCCATAATTATTTTATCCATTTCTTCAGCACCATCTTTTATATTTGGAGGGTTATAGATTCTGAATTTTTCTTGTGCATATTTATCTTCATAGTATTTACTTAAATCATTACCTATCACAATTGCGTTATCTGAGTCTTTACTTTCAAGATAATTTTATTAACTATAAAATTCTCATCAGGCTTTTTGCTTACCTCTCTAATCAATTTTGCAATATATGAAAATATTGGAAGGGTTTTATCATTCAATTGTACTTCTTTTTCATTTATATAAAATGCATCTTCTCTTACTAATCCATATTCATCTTCTGCAATTGCATCAGCTATTGATATATTTAAAAAATTCTTATTAATGGGGTTACTAAAATCATCAATATTCAAACCTGAATTTTTCATAGCTTTTTTATAATCGCTTAAATGTTTTCCGTTATAATCATCTTTTAACTCCACATTAAGCCAATGCCAACTCGTTTCTAACATATTCTCGTCCACGCCCAAATAATCTTTAATTTCAGTGGGGAAATCCGGTCTTGTATAGTCTATAGATGATTTTTCATATCCGATATTCTTTATTCCTGTAAAATTTATTTGCATTAAAAACCTCCATAGATTATATAAATCCGATAAAATATTTTTTTGCTAATTAAATTTGTAAACTATATTTTTATCAAAAATTTCATTACTTTTTAAAATAGGTTTGATAAAATTTTCATGTTTAAAAGCATTCGGGAAATACTGACATTCAAGACAAAAACCGCATCTTTTATCTATTTCTATACTATTTCCGCTCTCAAATTCTCTATCCAAATAATTCCCGCTATAAAACTGAACTCCTGGTAAATCAGTTAAAACTTCAAGATTTATTCCGGTTTTTGATGAATACGCTTTTGCGACAGACTTGATTTTGCGGTCATAATCCCTTACTACCCAATTGTTATCGAAACCTTTTCCAAATTTAATTTGTTCAAAATCACTTTCGATATCATCTCCTATTTTTTTAAACTTTCTAAAATCCATCGGAGTATTTTCTACAGGACAGATTTTGCCGTTAGGAAGTGAATTTTCATCATTTTCGGTGTAAAAATCAGAATTTATCTGCACATATTGAGCATAAATATCTCCATCTCCATCTAAATTGAAATAAGTGTGATTTGTCGGGTTTAGAATCGTATCTTTATCAGATTTTGCACGATAATTGATTTTCAAAGCAGAATTTTCAATTTTATATGACACTTCGATTTGTAAATTCCCGGGATATCCCTCATCTTCATCGGGACTTAAATATGTAAATCTAATTCCGTTCTCAAATTGCTCAAAATCCCACACTTTTTTATTCAAACCTGAGAAGCCGCCATGAATGTGATTTTTGCCGTCATTTTGTGACAACTGAATTATTTTATCATCGATTTTCGCAATTCCATCTTGAATACGGTTTGCTGAACGACCGACAGTTGCACCGAGGAATTTGTCTGACTTTATATAATCCTCAATACTTTTATACTCTAATACAACATCTCGCATTTGACCTGATTTATCAGGAACTTTTATCGAAAGCACTGACGCTCCGTAATTTGTCAATTCAACTTCTATTTTTGAATTTTTTAGAAGAAAAGAAAAAATTTCTTTACCTTTAATAACTCCAATCTTTTTCATCTCAACTTCCCCCAAATGCATTTTACCATATCGTTCCAATCTTGTAAAACTATACAAATAATAAAAACTCTTTTTAAATTTTGTGCTAATTTATTAGTATGTACGATGATATTTTTGAAAAGCTGGCAAAGTCTGACTTTAGAAGTCGATTTAAGTTGAAAGAAAAAGATAAAAAATACCTTGAAGAAAAAGGATTTGAGGTAATAAAATCTCATGCAAGGGATTTTATAAAAAAAAGAATTGCCCCTACAGAAATTAAAAATGACGGGAAACAAACACCCACAAAAGGTCACCCTGTATTTACCGCACAACATGCAACAGCTACCTGCTGCAGAGGCTGCATTAGTAAATGGCACAAATTTCCTAAAGGGATTGAACTTAACGAAAAACAGCAGGAATACCTTGTTGAAATTATTATGGAATGGTTAAAAAGGCAGGTTGAATAATGGATTTTAAAACAAATGTAATGAGAATGCTTGACAAACATAAAATCAACTACAAACACTACACCTACGCAGATACCGATGCAATAAGCGGGATTGATGTCGCGAATGTTCTAGGACAAAACCCAAAACAGGTATTCAAGACTCTTGTCACAATTTCCAAGTCTAAAAAATATTACGTATTTTTAGTACCTGTCGCTGAAGAATTGGATTTAAAAAAAGCAGCACAGGCTGTAAATGAAAAATCCATTGAAATGATTAAATCAAAAGAGCTTCTACCGCTTACTGGATACATTCATGGCGGGTGCTCCCCAATAGGTATGAAAAAGTTTTTTGTAACTACTATTGATAAATCCGCTGAAAATTTTAATACAATAATATTCAGTGCAGGCAAAATCGGATATCAAGTTGAAATGAGTCTTGATGAATTAAATAAAATTATCAGTTTCCAGACAGCAGATATCATCTGATTACAGGTAGCATTTACGTTCTTCGCCTTCTACTCCTGCGTATAATTCCACGTATTGTTTGGCAGGACTTGAATCAATTTTTGTCAACAAAACTTCTTCTATTTGAAAAAATCCAACTTCTGCGGACATTTCTATATCAATTTTTATTGGTTTTCTTTCTCCATGGTGAATACCGATACGGTTTATGGCATTTGCGGAATATTTATGAATATCGCCGACTTTTGGCGTTTTATTTATAGATAGCGGTATTCTTGCCCTGCCTTTTGTCATATCACAGCCATCTGCTATAAGGATTATTCCTGCCTCTATTGAATGAATTTTTTTAGAAGACATATGACCGATAATTGCTTCTATTGCAAGGGATTTTATTACAACACGTCTGTGCAAATCATTAGGTAAAATATGCATCAATGCCCTTTCTATCAAAGGCTTTGCAAGAATTACAGACATATCTTCATGACCTTGACGACCTATCATCATTCCTAAATCGTGCATAAGACCGGCAAGAATTACTGCACACATACTGTCTTCAAATGTGCCGATTTCTTCCTGCTCAAGTGAGGTCTTTATCCCTGAATCCTGCAATATGTTTAACATTTTAATTGCATTACCCACAACCTGTCGCATATGCACAGGTCCATGATCGTTATAGCCAAGCCTTTTAATTGATACATTGTTTGCATATTCCTGCATTTCCTGCAGTTCTTCATCAGCAAAAAGATAATTCACAAGCTCTAAACAAAGCGGATTTCTTTCCAGCCGTTTCAAAATTTTTGACTCTATAGCCATTTCTTTTACAGATTTCATAATTATAAATCCTCTTTAAAAATATTCTTTATTACATGATAACTCATATTCGGTATAACTTACAACCCTATTGAGTATTATTTTTATTTTTTGATGCACATTTTTCACATTCAGGCTCAGCATGAATTGAAATTTTACAACTACCTAATCCCTCACAAATTTTATCCTCTACCCTATCACAAATACTATGACAAGTATCAATTGTCATATCTTTTGGGAAAAGTAAAGTCATTTCGATTAATTTCTCAGGGCCTGAGCTTCTTGCTTTCAAAGATTTATAACCTAAAATACCATCATTATGCATATCTTTTATTATATTTTCTATTTTCTCCAAATCTTTTACAGGTAAAGAGCCGTCCAGTAAATTGTTTAAAGTTTCTTTTGAAATAGAAAAACCTGTCTTTAAAATAAATAATGCAACAATTATCGCAATCACAGGATCTAGAAATATTAACCCTGTTACTTTAATTAATACTAATCCGATAAGCACACCCAATGATGACCAGATATCAGTTTTTAAATGCTCACCATCTGCATATAAAGAAATTGAGTTAGTCTTTTTCGCAACATAAAAAAGATAGGAGCTTACAAGATAATTGGATACAACAGCAACCGCCATTACTATAATTCCTAAAAACGATTCTGACTCCATTGAGTAACCAAAAATGAGTTTTTTAGCAGCTTCGTAAATAATGAAAAACGCCGCAAAAACAATAAGACCACCTTCTATAAACCCTGACATATCCTCATATCTGCCATGTCCAAAAGGGTGCTCTTTATCCGCAGGCTCTGATGATTTCATTACCGCGAAAAAAGTCAGCACAGATGCCAAAAAGTCACTCAAAGAATGAATAGCTTCAGAAATTATACTGATACTTCCTGAAATGACACCTGCTATGAGTTTCAAAACTATTATTATTGCATTTGATGCAATAGATAGCCCTGCTGCTAACTTTTTTTCAATTATGCTTTGCATAAAGGGATTATCTCACTTTTTACAAAAAAAGTAAAGCTGATTTTTAAATAAAAAACTATTTTTCAAATTCTTAATTATTTTTCAATTCCGCAAATTTTGCAGCCATCGTCGGATTATTTCGAGTCAGACGTTTTATACTCAAATCCTCTGCTTTGTTATTAGCAAGTCTGAGATTGTTTTCAGAAGATAAAAGTGCTTCTTTAGTTTTTTGCAAATGATCAATTGTTTTATCAATTTCTTCTATCGCTGTTTTGAATTTTTTACTTGCAATCTCATAGTTTCTTGCAAATTTTTCTTTAAACTCGTTCATACTCTCTTCGAAATTTGAAATATCAATATTTTGACTTCTGATTACAGCAAGTTCTTGCTTATATTGTAAAGAATTCAATGCGGCATTTCGAAGTATTGTAATCATTGGAATGAAAAACTGAGGACGAATTACATACATTTTAGAAAATTTATGGGACATATCAACAATTCCTGAATTGTACAATTCATTCTCAGGCTCTAAAAGCGATACTAAAACCGCATATTCGCAATTTTTCTCACGTCTGTCTTTATCTAATTCTTTTAAAAAGTCCTCATTTTTTTTCTTTGCAGATGTAGTATCCATTTCATTTTTCATTTCAAACATGATTGATACAATCTCTAATCCGTCAGAATTTATTTCTTTAAAAATGTAATCACCCTTACTACCTGTTTTTGCATCGTTATCTTTTTCAAAATATGCATTTTGAAATCCGGTTGCTCGCAGCTTATTAAACTCCATCTCACAATGTTGCTCTAGACTTTCACCGACCATTTTTGTAGATAACTTTGCCTTGAAATCTTTAATACGTGTAATTTCTTCCTCTTTAAAACGTAATTCTATTTCATATTGCTGCTTTATAGAAAGTTCTTTCAGCAAACTTTCTTTTTCACTTGATTCAATTTTCGCTGTAAGATCCGCAATTTGTCTGTCTTTTTCAGCAATAAGACGTTCTTTATCAATTTCAAACCTGTTTAACTCCAAAGTTTTATCTTTTTCATAATTATCCAATCTCACTTTAAGTTCAATAATTTCTCTATCCTTTTGGGCTGTTGCCAATTCTTTTTCTACAAGAGTATCCTTTAATCTGCTTTCCACTTCTATTTTTGCAAGTTTAATCGCTGCTTCTTTCTCATTTTCAAATTGGATTTCACGAGAAGAAATCTCTTTTTCAAACTCTTTGTCCCTTACTTGCTTTACAATAGCGGCATAGCCTGATTCGTCTACTTGAAAAACCTCACCACATTTTGGGCATTTAATTTCCTGCATAATCTTACTCCTGTGACTTTGATATATTTCTATTTTATTATAATATCTACTCACGTCAAATTCGGACAAGATTATAATCAAAAGTTTCTAACTAAATTAATTACATAAGAAAAATGTTCAAAGATTTCTCCATTTTAGCATATTGTATACTTATAGTATTGCTCTAGATTTTAGTTATATCAAGGATTTTTAAAACTTTATTATCAGTTAGATACATTGATTGTAAAGAACTATTTTTACAAAAATTTTGTAAATTTTA
>CASGAK010000136.1 GCA_949299435.1 uncultured bacterium | reverse complement strand
GTAAAAAATTTTGTTGCCAAATCTTCACACATCAATTATACTGAAAATGTCAAATGACATTAATTTTCAGTTTAATTAGGGAAATAGAGCATGTTAAAGAAAATATTATATATGATATGGTTTGTACTTTTTTGTATAGCGGTATTTTTCAGCTTAAAAAGTACAAATTTTAATGCATTTATTGATATGATAGAAAATCGTACATTTGATCTTCGTCAAAACATAATGATAAATGCAGAAAGCAAAAAAGCTGACGATGATATCGTAATCATTGCGATAGATGAAGCTACTTATGAATACATACTGGATCACTATGGAGAATGGCCGCTTCCAAGAGATGTATATGTAAAACTTATTGAGTATTTGGAAACACAGAATCCAAAAATTATTGCATTTGATTTAATGTTCGTAAAATCATTAAAAAGCCCGACGAATGCTGATGAAGCATTAATTAACGCAATGAAAAAATATAAAAATGTCTATACAGCTATGAACTTAGATAATCAAGATGAAGATTTACGAACTCCACCGAAATTACCTGAAAAATTAGCTGTAAATGTCAAGAACTATTCAGATGTAAATTTTGAAGATTTAACTTTTACAAATTGCCGCTCAATTTTGGAGGGTATATTAAATTCAACGGAAAATGTCGGAATGATTAATGTATCAAGGGCTGATGATGGAATTTTAAGAAAAATGCCCTTATTTGTAAAATATCAAGACAAATACTATTCCCAACTGGGATTAAAAGTTGCAATTGATGCCATAAATTCAAGCGAGCATAATAAAATTGATCCGCACAACTTTGTAATTGATGGTAATTCAAATCTGCTTTTAGGTGAAAGAAAAATATACCTAGACAAAGACGGCAGTGCCATTTTAAACTGGTATGGCAACGACAAGACTTATGAACATATTCCAATGTATAAGCTGATAAAAATTATAAACGGAGAATCACAAAAAAGTGAATATAATTTCAAAAATAAAATAATATACTTTGGAACAACAGCCTCTGCACTATTTGACATTAAAACAACCCCCACAGGAAGAACTGTTCCCGGTGTAGAAGTACAGGCTAATTTTGTGAACAACATACTGGATAATAATTTCATAATAAAAGCTGACAAAGCTATTACTATATTAACAGGGATTTTACTTGCATTACTTATAGGTTTTTGTGTTATGCGAATAAACTCAGCCTTTACAGCATCATTCGCATCTATATCTATCTATTTATTATACATAATAACCTCATACTACATTATGAAATATTTTAATATTTGGCTTGAAGTAATTTATCCGCTAATATTGTCAACTTTAGCTTTCGTTTCAGCCTTTATCGTAAAATACATAATTAAATCAAGAGATTTTGAACAGCAATACCGCCTAGCAACGACAGACGGTCTAACAGATTTATACAATCACAGGTATTTTCAGGAACAAATGAAAATGTCCGTTGAAAATTGCAAGCGATATGAAACAGAATTTTCACTAATTATTTTGGACATTGACTTTTTCAAAAAATTTAATGATACATTCGGGCACCAAGCAGGTGATGCCGTATTAAGACAAGTTGCTCATACTCTGAAAAAAAATGTCCGAGCAACAGATATTGTATGCAGATACGGCGGTGAAGAAATGAGTATAATTCTACCAAATACAGGTAAAGAAGAAGCTCTTACGACAGCTCAAAAAATTTGTGACAGAGTTGCTAATAATAAAATTAAATTAAACAACGATAAAGAAAGTCAGGTTACAATAAGTTTGGGAGTAGCAACTTTCCCTTATGACGGACAAAACGCTTCTGCGATAATTGATTGTGCAGACAAAAGATTATACAACGCAAAACACAACGGAAGAAATCAAGTCGGAAAAGCTGAATAACAAAAAGAGGCTTTAAAAAAGCCTCTTTTAATTTAAAATATAAAAGATTATATAACAGGAACATCAACAGGCTCAACTAAAATAACATTTAAAACCTCACCTGCATTCAAATCAACATGCTCCCCTTTTCTTATCATATCAGCAATTGCATCGTACACAAAATATCCAGTACTACCTATAGCACCGCCTATTGCACAAACAGGCACCGTTATAATCCTCAAATATCCGCCAGCTGTATCTTCAAAAGTTTCATTTCCCCAATTTACGGCAGTTTTTGTGATATCCCCGCTTTTTTTCATCGTTTTTCTGAATGCTTCACCGTAGCCTCTACCATTTACAATACCACCATCTACGGTCAAATCTTCCCTGCCTGTTAATGAAAGTGTTAAAGGCAGTTGTCTACCGTTTGGAGTAACAACATGGTCAAAATCCAAATACAAAATTGCCCCCTTAGACATTCTTTTAGGCTCCTCAATTTTACTTATAGAGCCCCTGACTAGAGATCCTGAAGGCAAAATTACATCATCACCTACAGACTGATCATTGACTAAAATTGCAGAGAACTGTCTTCCAGCACGTCCTGATACAGAAGTCACAGGCGTTAACAATTCTAACGAAAATTTAGTTCCTGCCGGAATTCTTTTTGTTCTTGCATTCGCATTGAATGGTCCCGCAAATACTGCCCCTGCAAATATAAATAACGCTAATATCACTGATAAAAATTTAAGTTTCATAATCAACTCTCCTTATTTTAAATTGTATTTTAAACTTTTTAATAAAAAAAAGCAATAGTAAAAGCAAATTAATTAATGTTAAAAATTTGAATACCAAAGATAAAATTGTTAATATTTTATTATGTCCAAAGTTGAAAAAATAGAAGAATTACAAAATATTTTAAAAACTGATTCAACAAATTACCAAATACGTCAGGAGCTTGCTATACTGCTTTTAGACAGCGGATATACCGAAGAAGCACTTTTTCATTTACAATACCTCGCAAAAACTTTTTCTGAAAACAGTGAAATTTTTTATAATTTAGGTATTGCTTATGAAAAATTAAAAAAATTTACCGAAGCCAAAAATGCTTATCAAAAAGCGATAGAAATTTCGCCTGCTGAAATTGATGCCATTTACAATTTGGGATTGGTACTGACCGAGCTGAAAGAATATGATAATGCCATTGAATGCTTCAACCAAGTTATTCAAAATGATGATATTGATTCAAATTCATATTTTAATCTAGGCATTTGCTATCTCAAAAAAGGTGACTTACTAAATGCAATGAGCAATTTTCAAAACACAGTCAGTTTAAACGATGAAGACATTTATGCCCACTTTTACATTGGCAATATATTTAAAGAAATGGGCGACTTACAGACTGCATATGAAAAATTTAATAAAGTACTTGAATTATCTCCTGCATACAGCTGGGCATATTACAATTTAGCAATTATAGACTGGGAATGCGGAAAGTCTGATGAAGCTTTGGAAAAACTTAATAAAACAATAGAATTAAATCCTAAAGACACTGATGCCTATATAGTTTCTGCAAAAATTTTAGCATCAGAGCAGGAATATCAAAAAGCTGAAGAAAAAATTAATGAAGCAATCGAAAATTGTTCAAAAAGCGGCAATCTTTATTATATAATGGCACAAATTCAAAAGCATCTGAATAATCGTGATGAAAGCCTCAAATATTTCAACTTGGCACTTGAAAACAGTTCTACATTAAATACAAATATTAAATTCATTAACAAAGAAATTAAATCCCTCAGCTAAGCTAAGTTTTTTTCATGCTAGAATAGTTTTATTGGAAAATATGAAATGAGGATTTATATATTATGAAAATGTCAAAATTATTTGTACAGACCCTTAGAGAGTTTCCCTCCGATGCAGAAGTTGTATCGCACAAGATGCTGGGACGTGCAGGATTTATCAAAAAACTTGCACCAGGTGTATATACATATATGCCTCTAATGTGGCGAGTACTAAAAAAAGTTGAAAATATTGTAAGAGAAGAAATGGATAAAGCAGGAGCACAAGAGCTTCTAATGCCATTTGTACAACCTAAAGAACTTTGGGAAGAATCAGGCAGATGGGAAGTATACGGACGTGAATTAATGAGATTGAAAGATCGTCACGATCGAGATATGTGCCTTGGACCTACTCATGAAGAAATTATCACCTCAGTTGCAAGAGATAATTTAAAATCTTACAAGCAATTACCGGTTAATTTATATCAAATTCAATCAAAATTTCGTGATGAAATAAGACCACGATACGGGCTATTACGCGGCAGAGAATTCATTATGAAAGATGCCTACAGCTTTGATATAGACGAAGCAGGCTTAGACAAAGAATATGAAAATATGGCACTAGCATATAAAAAAATCTTTGAACGCTGCGGACTTGCGACAAAAATGGTACAATCCGATTCCGGAGCCATAGGAGGCAGTGTATCACATGAATTTATGGTAATTACAGATACAGATGCTGGTGAAAACGATGTTTTCTATTGTAATGAATGCGATTATTCAGCAAATTCAAATCATGCCGTATCAAAACTTCCAGATGCAGTTGTGGACGGAAAAGACTATTTCAGTAAAAAAGAAATCCTCGATACCCCTTCAACTCATTCAATCGAAGAATTAAGTGCATTTTTAAAAATTCCGTCAACATTAATTTTAAAATCACTTGTCTACATTGTGGATAAAAAGCCTGTAATAGCACTAATAAGAGCTGATAAAGCCATAGAGGAAACCAAATTAATGAATGCAGCGGGCGGAATTGAAATAAGAATTGCATCAGCAGCAGAAATTGCAGAATTAATGCAAGAAAAAGGCTTTAACGCAGAACCAGGTTTTATCGGACCAAATGGCATGGAAAACATCAAAATAATAGCTGATGAGACAGTATATAATATGAAAAACTTTGTAGTCGGCATAAACGAAACAGACAAGCACTTAGTCGGAGCTAATTTAGATGATGTTCTTCCAAAAGACGTAATAAAAGCAGACATAAGACTTGTGGAACAGGGAGAATTATGTCCTGTATGCGGCAGACCTCTTTCAGTTACAAAAGGTATTGAAGTCGGTAATATCTTTAAACTCGGTACAAAATATTCTAAACCGATGAATGCAGTCTACACAGATATTAACGGAAAAACTCACCCCTATGTTATGGGCTGCTATGGTATCGGAATTTCAAGAACAGCTGCAGCTGCAGTAGAAGCTCATCATGATGAGCACGGCATTAAATGGCCGCTTGCAATTGCTCCATATCATGCTGTGATTGTACCTGTAAATATTCAAGATGAAGCACAAATGAGTGTAGCTAATGCTCTTTATGAAGTGTTGAAAAATGCAGGAGTCGAAGTCGTCTTAGACGATAGAGATGAAAGAGCAGGTGTAAAATTCAAAGATGCTGACCTAATCGGCTTCCCATTCAGAATTACTGTCGGAAAAACTATTTCTGAAGGACTTGTAGAATGTAAAATACGAGAATCAGGTGAATTGATAAAACTTACCCCGGAAGAAGCTAAACAAAATATTATTGATGCAGTACTATCTCTTCAATAAAAATATATATAATAAAAAAGCGGAGCGATATTTTTATTAAACTCCGCTTTTTTATGCCGTTTTATGCACTTTAAATGCAAAATACTTAAATAACACATAAGTCACAATCGACACAGCAAATATTGATAAAAACTGTGCTACATAAACATTTAAATCTATATATTTTACAAAAACTTCTAATATCAAAACATTCAAAACATAACTGATTAACCAAGTCGTACAGCATTTTAAATATTCTTTTATCCAATTCCCCTTAGTGCAAAACACGAAAAGTTTTTGGTTAGTAAAAGAAAAGAATGAAGAAATAATCCACTGCAAAGCTGCACAAATTTGATAAAATTTATCTCCGATTAAAAACACAGCAATTACAAAAATTAAATATGAAATTCCAGCATTAACAGCTCCGATTATTAAAAAACGGATTTTATCAGGGATTTTACACCATTTTTCATATAGTTTTAATAAACTTTCCATTTTAATAAGCCTTACTAACCACTGAATTATGAGCTGAGAATTCTATTTCATCATTTAGTTTTTTCAACTCAAACCTATTCTGATATTTTTTCTCTAAAGCTAAAGAAATCAAATAATCAGCTAAATGAGGATTTTTAGGCAGTAAAGAACCGTGAAGATATGTTCCAAAAACATTTTTATACCTAGCTCCTTCTGATTTATCATTTCCATTATTACCATTCCCGACAGTCACAAAAGCTAACGGTTTCGTATCATTTTGTAAATAAGTAAGTCCTGAATGGTTTTCAAACCCGACAAGTGTATTCGGGACTAAAAAGTCTGACTCTGCGGTTACATTTCCGATAAATCTTTTTTTACCAGCTACTGTATATGCATCTAAAAGAGAAACACCTAAAAGTTTTTCACCCTCAAATGGTTGATAATAATGACCAAATAGCTGATATCCTCCACAGATTCCTAAAAACACAGTCCCCTCATCACGCTGCTCTAGCAAAAAATCTTTTTGGCAATACATGGCTTTTGATACATCAATTTGTTCCTTATCTTGCCCACCGCCAATAAAATATAAGTCACACGCAGGAATTACATCTTCTAAATTAATTTCTTTATAATCAAATTCAATACTACGCCATTCACAGCGTTTTTTCAGTGTGATTATATTCCCCATATCACCATATAAATTAAGCTGTTTAGGGTAAAGATGTCCTACTGAAATTTTTAAATTTGCTCTTTCCATGGCTATGATTATAACATAAATTCTATTCGTAGTATAATTTTTTATATGAATAAGAATTATCTGATTGATACACATTCGCATATAAATATGATTGAAAATATTTCGCTTGACGAAATCATAAAAAATGCAGAGCAAAACAATGTCAAAAAAATTATAATCCCTGCCTCATCTGCTTCTGATATTGATATAGTATATGAGCTTTCTCAAAAATACGAAAATATATATTGCTATTTAGGGATACACCCCGAAGAAGCAAAAGATTGGAGTGATCTGATTGCAAATAAAATTAAAATCTATGCCAAATCCAATAAAGTAGCAGGAATTGGCGAAATCGGACTTGATTACTACTGGGACAAAAGTAACATAGAATTGCAAAAAGAAGTATTTATACAACAAATTCAACTTGCAAATGAACTCAATTTACCAATGAATGTACACGACAGAGAGGCACATAAAGATACTTTTGATATCCTGAAAGAATACAACAAATCTTCAAAAGTAATTATGCACTGTTTTTCAGGAAGTGCAGAATTTGCAAACGAATGTATTAGAGAAGGATTTTATATAGCACTTGGCGGAGTTGTGACCTTCAAGAACGCAAAAAAAATGAAAGAAGTTGCTATTAACATACCCCTTGAAAGACTTTTACTGGAGACAGATGCTCCTTATCTTACCCCTGTTCCATACAGAGGAAAAGAAAATCAACCTGCTTACATTAAATATACAGCCGAAGAAATTGCCAAACTTAGAGAAATATCAATAGATGAGCTTACTCAAATTACAACTTCTAACGCTGAAGAAATTTTATCTATCTAAAAATTTCACTTAACACACCATGAGCCAGTTTTAACTCATCAAAACTTAATTTACTTAAAATAAGTTCAATATCATCTCTCAAATATTTTTCGGACTCCATATAGGGGAAATTAAACAACTCTTTAATATCTACTTCCAGAATTTCGGCAATTCTCGCAAGAGTTTCTACTGACGGTGTATTTACTCCGTTTTCTATTCTGCTTATATGTCTTGGTGCGACTCCGACAGCTTCTGCAAACTGCTCTTGTGTATAGCCGATTTTATGTCTTAAAGTTTTTATGCGTGCCCCTAATGCAGCTTTTACATTCATATTCATCTCCTTTAATTAGGATATGTTTTTTAAAAACAAAAATTAATGTGATAATTTGTCTAAAATATCTTGACATTCTACAAATAATGTCTATAATAAATCATGTCTACAAAATAGAAATTAATAGACGTAATATATCAAGGGAGGTTAAATGCGAGCATTTACAATGGCGGAAGTGTTAATAACTCTAGGAATCATTGGTATCGTAGCAGCTATGACAATGCCTACAGTTATAAAAAATTATCAACGGAAAGAAGCCGAAACTCGACTTAAAAAAGCATATTCTACAATCAGCCAGGCATTTCTTGCAGCACAAGCAAAACATGGCGAAGTAAAAGATTGGGAAAACTGGGAAGATGCTGAATTTGTTCTTGAACATTACATAAAACCCGAAATTAAAGGTGCTAAAGTATTTCCGACAAATGAAAGTCCTTCAAATTTAATGTGTTTTGAGGGAAAATTCCCAAGCAATTACCAAAATGGTGATAAGGAAAGTACACAATATGGTTGGCTTGATAATGTATATATATCTTCACCATTTTTTGCAGGCTATACAGCATCAATAAAACTAACAGACGGTACATGTGTAGGTCTAAATCCAGTAATGACTTCCTCATCTAATTGGCAAAACAGTTTCTCTCGTTTAATATTTATAGATATAAACGGAAGTAACGATAGACCTAACAAAGCCGGATATGATTTGTTTTTGTTCGTAGTTGACGGAAACAGAATCATGCCTTGGGGATATGAAAAATCATTAACTGAAATATCAGACGGAAGTGACAGAAGCTGTAAATTACAGGCTTATTTGGGTGGACTTTACTGTGCTGCTAGAATTATGGCAGAAAGCTGGACTATAACCTACTGGTAAAAAAATATTGCTCATGATATTTTTTTATTATGAGTAAAGAACGACTTGACAAATACTTAACAGATCTTGGATATTTTGAAACAAAAAGTAAAGCTGCCGCTGCTATTCTTGCAGGACATGTAAAAATTAATGATGAATACATTACAAAAGCAGGCTTTCAAATCAACCCGACTAAAGAATATGATATCGTTGTTAAATCAATGCCGTTTGTTTCAAGAGGTGGATTTAAGCTCAAAAAGGCTCTTGAAACATTTGATGTAAATGTAAAAGACAGAATTTGTTTTGATGCAGGAGCCTCCACTGGCGGATTTACCGATTGTCTTTTACAAAATGGAGCAAAGTTTGTCTATGCAGTCGATGTCGGATATGGGCAAATTGATTGGAAAATTCGTTCTGACAATCGAGTAAAAGTCATTGAAAGAAACAACCTTAAAATTTGTGATTTCGAAGATATTTATCAAGCACAAGAACCTGTTGCTGATTTACTTGTCAGTGATTTATCTTTTATATCTCTTACAAAAGTTTTGGAAAATTTGAAAAAACTTCTTAACCCTGATTTTCATGAAATGATTCTTTTAATTAAGCCTCAATTTGAAGCGGGAAAAGAAAAAGTCGAAAAAGGTGGAGTTGTAAGAGATAAAACAGTACACAAAGAAGTTATTGAAAACGTTATTAACTTTGCAAAATCAACAAATTACAAAATAAAAGATTTAACCTACTCGTCAATAAAAGGCCCCTCAGGTAATATAGAATACCTTTTATGGATTACAACAGGTCAAAATGATACGGAATTTAATTGCAATAACATTCAACAAATTGTATCAGAAGCATTTGAAAAGTTAAACTAAACTATTACATTACCCGCCTTTTGGAATATTCTGCAAATGCTCATTTGCATTTATATCAATATATTTGTAAATATTTAAAACAATTCCGGGTGCAAAGAAATAATTATTATTAGCAGGAGTTATTTTAAGCATTGAACGATACTTATCAATTGAAATTACACTTGCCAAAAACTCCTTACCGACAGCAGAAAAAAGGACATATCCTGTCTTTGACTGCACCTCTTTTATCTCAAAACGATTTGCATTAACTGCAGACATCGTAAGGTAAAAAAGTCTATCATTATTCATCGCAAAAGTTTTGGTACAATCTTCAAAAGGTACATTCTGCGGAGTCACCAGCGTACTTAAATTTGTCATAGGCTCCTGTGCGTATACCGGTATAATACCTATAAATATTAAGGCCAATAATAAAAGTAGCTTCTTTATTCTTTCCATGATGCACCTGCACTAATATCTACTACTAAAGGGACTTTAAAAGGCTGTCCCAGTTCCATCGCTTCCAAAACTAACGATTTTACCTGTTCCAATTCCGCTTTTTTAACCTCTAATACCAACTCGTCATGTACTTGCATAATCATCATTGACTCTAAATTATTTTCTTTTAATTTCCGATTCAAATCGATCATTGCAATTTTTATCAAATCAGCAGCAGTACCTTGCATAGGGTGGTTAATAGCCGCACGTTTGGCAAAATCTCTTATTTGGATATTTGAGCTGTTTAACTCATCTTCTAAATGACGTTTACGCCCGTAAATTGACTCCACATAACCTTTTTTCTCTGCAGATTTGACAATTCTGGACATATACCTTTTTACACCGGGATATGTTTTAAAATATTTATTTATAAAATCTTCAGCTTCTTCCCAAGTGATACCAAGAGCCTTAGCAAGTCCATATCGGCTTTGTCCGTAAATTATACCAAAATTTACCGCTTTAGCTCTATATCGCATATCTTTAGTAACTTCCTCGATAGGTACATCAAAAACTTTAGAGGCTGTAAGGGTATGTACATCAACACCTGACTTGAATGCTTCTATAAGATGTTTATCCCCTGTAATATGTGCTAAAAGTCTTAATTCTATCTGCGAATAGTCAGCTGATAATAAAAGATAATTCTGTCTATCTTTTGGTATAAAGGCTTTTCTAATTTTATTACCCTCTTCTGTACGAATCGGTATATTTTGTAAATTCGGGTTTGAAGAAGACAATCTGCCTGTTGCAGTAATTGTCTGATTAAATGTAGTATGAATCCTGCAATCCACAGGATTTATCAAACCGGGTAAAGATTCTGTATATGTGGATCTTAATTTTGTATATTTTCTATATTGCAGTATCAACTCTACAATTTTATAATCAGGTGCCAATTCTTCTAACACTTCAGCACTGGTTGAATATTTTTTACCTTTTTTCTTCTTTGTTGCAATTTTTAGTTTATCAAAAAGTATTTCCCCTACCTGACGAGGTGAATTTAAATTAAATCCCTCACCAGCAAGTAAAAATATTCTACGCTCAAGTCTTTTTACCGTACCTTCCATAGATTCAGACAATTCATTTAAATAGTCAACATCTACAGATACTCCAACATATTCCATTTCAGCCAGCACTAAAGCTAGAGGTAATTCGATTTTAGCAAGCAGCTCCAACTCCTTTTCATCAAGTTTAGAGCACCAAAACTTTGTTAAATCAATAATTGTCGCTACGACATCTACACCATAGCCATAGACACCATCATGAGTGGCATCTAGGATACCTATTTTTTTCTTTCTGCTAGCTTCAAATGGACTATAATCACTCATTATATGATTTATACGCTCAATAGACTGCACATCTAAAGTATGATTTCTTGCAGGTTCATTTATATAACTTGCAAGCATTACATCGAATACTAACCCATTAAATTTTATTCCCATAGACCTGAACATGTTGTATTCTATCTTTGAATCATACGTTATTTTTTTAATTTCTTCATCTTCAATTAATGGCTTGATTTCTTTTATAATATCATCAAGTTGTAATTTAGAATCAATACCTAAAGGAATATAAAAAGTTTTTGTCCTTGCCTCTGACTCATTATCAGTTACTAAATTATTTTTATAATTGAAAGTATTATTAATAGCAAAAGCAATACCACGTAATTTAACATCAACAGGGCTTTTAGCTTCACCTATTGCTTTCAATGAAAAAATTTTCTCAGCTTTAAGCTCATTTACCATATCTGACAATGATGTTAAATCAGAAATTTCTATTTTGTCGTATTTTAATTCAAATTTATTAATTTCTGTCTTTATAGATTCAGTAAAAAGACCCAATTGTTGCTGCTGCGAATCTGTTTTTGCAATCACGAAAGGCTGAGGTGCTTCTTGTTGCATAGACTTATCGAAAGAAAGCAATATTGTATTAATATTACGTAAAAAACTGTAGAACTGCATTTTTGTTAAAAACTCAGTAACAGCTTTGACATCAGGGAGTTCAATATTTGCAAGAGAAAAATCAAAATCTATATCCACATCTCTTACAATAGTCGCTAAATATTTACTGAGTCGTGCAATTTCAACTCCCTCACAAATTCTGTGACGAATTGCCTTTTCTGGTATATTTTCGCAATCAGCAAGTATATTCTCTAAATTTTTATACTTATCCAAAAGTTTTTGAGCAGTCTTTTCTCCAATACCTCTAATCCCAGGAATACAATCAGAGGTATCCCCCCTTAATGCTTTGTAATCTATAACTTGATCAGGATATACCCCCAATTTTTCATGAATTTTATCCCAATCAAATTCTGACAACTCACCTTTTGAAGGTAATATGACTTTGACACTACCTTCTTTATCAACTAATTGAAAAGCATCTTGATCTCCAGTCAAAATAAGTACTTTATGTCCTAATTCTGTTGCTTTTTTCGAAATCGTACCTATAACATCGTCAGCCTCAAAACCTTCCTTTGTATAAATAGGAATGTTAAAGGCTTTTAATCCTTCATATATCAGCTCCATTTGAATTTTCATAGGATCCGGCATACAAGAACGATTTGATTTATATTCAGGATACTTTTCAACTCTGAATGTATGATGACTTACATCAAAAGCTACCGCTATAGCATCAGGATTCAAGTTTTTGTTTTTTAGCAAATCAAAAACTGATTTAAAAAATCCATACACAGCCCAACTTGGTATACCATCAGTTGTTTTCATATTTGTACGCTCAAGTGCATAATACTGCCTGAATGCAAGTGCGTGACCATCAATTAAAATTAAATTCTTTTCACTTCCCATATTTTTATTTTTTCACAAAGATATTAATTTGACAAATATGTTAAGCATTAATAAATTACCCAAGAAAAAAGAAATAATGGTCCACATCTAAATTTAAGCATCAAATATTAAAAATAAAAATAAAAAAGCGGGTTATCCCCGCCTTTTTATTATGCGATAATTTCAATATCATCATCATCGCCATTTTTTGTTGGCAATTTAATCAATTCTGCTTTATTTCTGTTTTTAACCATATCTGCAGTAATTACGAATTTATCTAAATTACCTTTAGTAGGTACATCATACATAACATCAAGCATAATTTCCTCTACAATTGATCTTAGAGCACGAGCTCCTGTATTTCTTTTAAGAGCTTCTTGTGCAATTAAATCAACAGCTTCAGGCTCAAATTCCAAATCTACACCGTCCATTTCCATCAAACACTTATATTGTTTTAATACAGCATTTTTAGGCTCAGTAAGAATATTTTTCAAAGCCTTTTCATTTAACTGATCTAAAACGGCATAAATAGGAACACGACCAATGAATTCAGGGATTAATCCGAATTTTACCAAATCATCAGGTTGTAATTTTTTAAGTAATTTTACAGCATTAGCTTCTTTATCAGCTTGAGATAAAGGTGCCTTAGCTCCAAAACCGATACTTGAGCCTTCGTTTGTACGACGTTCTATAATCTTTTCCAAACCTACAAAAGCACCGCCAACGATAAATAAAATATTACTTGTATCTATCTCAATAAATTCTTGATGAGGGTGCTTTCGTCCACCTTGTGGTGGTACATGAGCAACTGTGCCTTCAATCATTTTTAGCAAAGCCTGCTGTACACCTTCACCTGATACATCTCGCGTAATTGAAGTATTTTCAGATTTTCTTGAAATTTTATCAATTTCATCTATATAAATTATACCTCTTTCTGCTTTTGAGCTATCAAATTCCGCATTTTGATAAAGACGTAATAAAATATTCTCAACATCATCACCAACATAACCTGCTTCAGTTAAAGTTGTAGCATCGGCAACTGCAAAAGGTACATCAAGCATTTTAGCGAGTGTTTGTGCTAAAAGTGTCTTACCGCTTCCTGTAGGACCTACAAGCAATATATTTGATTTTTGAATCTCTACATTATTTTTTAAATCTGCAGACTTGTTATGCTTTAGACGTTTGTAATGATTATATACTGCGACAGCAAGAACTTTTTTAGCATCATCTTGACCAATAATATATTGATCCAAATATGCCTTGATTTCATGAGGCTTTGGAATCGGTTTTTCTTCTTTTTCCTCAGCTACATCTCCATCTTTTTCTTTGTTTTCAAAAAATTCTTCATCTAGAATTTCATTACAAAGTTCTACACATTCATCACAAATATATACCTCAGGACCAGCAATTAATTTTTTGACTTGATCCTGTGATTTACCACAAAATGAACATTTCAATCTGCTATCGTCATGTTTAGGCATTTTATCTCCTTTTATTAGCCTTTAACACCGTCACGTGT
>CASGAK010000135.1 GCA_949299435.1 uncultured bacterium | reverse complement strand
TTGAATGTGAATGCTTTTTGCTTTTTAAAATCTTGATTACATAATGTTATATTTTGCTCTTTAATTTCTTGGTCGAATTCTATTACGTTTAATTTTTTACCGTTAAACGGGTATTTTTGTGGTGCCCCCCCCCCCCGTAAATCCTCTCATAGCGTACATTTCCAGCTCCTTTCATTCTTTAATAGGTTTTCATCGTCTACTTATTCATTATAACAAGTTTTTTGACTGCACGCAAGTATAATTTATAATATTTTGCAACTATCTTACATAAATAATGCATAAAAAAACGGATAGTTAATCCGTTTTTTATGCATTATATCGTTTAAAGACTTTTTCAATATTTTTAGAAATTACCGATTTAATTGTATCATATTCAGTACTTAGTGATGATATTTCTGTATCAAGATTTTTAATTTTTAAATCAAGGGTATTTTCTTTTGTATTAATTTTAGCTTTTTCTCTTTTATATTTTGCTTCAGCTTGAGCTATACCCTCTTCATCTGTAATCTCATGGATATAACTATTTGTTGAATAATTACCCTGATAATAGTATCCATCATCTGCTAAACTTGAAATATACATATTGCCGTTTTTCAAAGATTCTTGCAAATAATCTTGATCATTTACATTATCATTTTCAGTCCAACCTTTTGTACAAATTTGGTTAAATAACGTATCCCAAAAAGCTGCAACTAAAAGGTTATCTCCTGATGTATCAACATCTGTTACAATGTTAAATGTAAACATATCATCAATCAAGTTACTGTCAGCAACTGATTTGTCTACATTATATGATGATGAATCAATCCCTTCCATATACTGAGCAAAATAAGTCAGATATGCTTTTACCATATTTGAAAGGTTTAATCCATAGCCATCATCATAATTTCCTTTATGATCTTCATCATCAGCATCGTCTTTATCACCTTTTTTATTGTCAATATATACGATACCAATATAATCATCAGTATTTGAATGTAATGGACCACTTACATGTTCTTGAGTTTTTCCAGATGACACCTCATAATGTGCAAAATTACTATTATCGAAACCATCATCGGTATTAGAACATAAACTTTCTACGGAATTTCTAACCATACGTTCAGCATAGTCAAGTGCAGCTTGGGTATAGGGATCACCAGTGTCAAGCACAGCCCTAAAATCTTCAAACATAACGTCCCAAAAACTTGAGCTACCAACAGCATCTACAACAGACCAGCTGTATCTGCCATTCAAATTCCACATTTGGTCAAACTGACCTCGAATACTGTAATTACCTGATAACAAGTCCCCTAAAGAGATTTTTCCACCGGTTCCTATATTTTGACCATTATCATATATTTGCAAACCAAATCCACCTTGATCTGAAGGTAGACCATTTGCTAATTCTGAAAAATCAAAATAATTACCTGATACCGTTTCTATAACATCTTGCAATGTACCTTCTGTAGTATTAATATTTACCAAATCAGAAGATCCGACACCTGCGGTTTGGTTATATGCAGTCTTTTTAATATTTTCACCTTGGATATCACTAATATAGCCTGTAGATACAAGTGAATCAATAAATTTATTACGCAAATCAGAAGACGGAAGTCCATCAAGTCCTTCTTGAGGAATACCTGCAGCACGAGCGGCTGTTGCAAGCCTGTCATCTAATACAACACGACCTGAGGAATCTGTAACAGGAGATGGTGTATAATTATTTAATGCTGAAGGAGTCATTAATAACGCATAATTTAATGGAGTAGTCTCACTATTATTACCATAATAATCCCAAACTAATTTTGTCTGAGCTAAAGCATCATCATATTCAGCTGAGATTTTTTCCATATCACGAGACAATGCGATTTTTTCATGAGAAAGACGCATACTTTCATATTCACAGTCAGATTTTCTGGCTGTTATTGTTAATAATCTAGCTTGTGATGCTGATAATCCCATTGTCTTAAATGAAATCCTTTCAAATTAGTAACATTCCTATTTATTCATGTGCTATGACGGCTTTTTAGGGGTAAAACTTTAAAAAATAACAACTTTTCTGTTACAAATATTTACACAACTTAACTTTTAATATTTCTATCTCTCATACCTTTGTATATATAATCAAAAACCGCTTTCAAAAAAGCGGCAGGGAAATAGTTACGAAATTAGGGAAAATAATTTTTGAACGAAATAAATTTAAATATTTAAATTATGAAAATATATTAAACGTTTTTTCTACATTCTTTTCAATAACACTTTTTACTGAATCATATTCTGTTTGTAGAGCATTATGTTCTGTATCAAGTTTTTTCAATTCTAAATCGAACTTATTATCCATTTGTTCAATCTTAGCCATATCCATTTCATATTGCTGTTCTACGATAGCAATTTCTCGTTCATCTTCGACCTCTTGAATAGCACTATCGCTATCAATTGAAGTCGATACGAATTTTTTATCTGCAGATGAATAGTATTCCAATTGTAATTCACCTTTTCTCAACTGTTCTTCAAACCAAGCATTATCTTTTATAGTTGTAGATTCATCATCTTCTGTATAATAACCGGTTTGTTGTATTCTATTAAAAATATTTGTAAGATACTGAATATAGCCTTGATTTTCAGCATTTGCTGCAGTTTTTAAACTAACAGAATCTGAATCCCCATAATAAGCCTCTGTAATAGATAGGGCATAATCATATAATTCTCTTTGTTCCTGAGTCGTACCCTCGTAATTCAAAGGTACAGTTTCTCCATTGAGAGTATAAGTTGCATATCCGTTAAAATATCCTGCTCCTAATGATGTATATCCAAATTCCAGCCCGTGTTCTTCATCTTCAAAACTCAATCCGACTGAAGTAAGATATTGATCCCACGCTTCATGAATTTTTTGTTTAGTTAGAAGTTTATCTTCATCAGTTTCTTCATCACCTGAAGTATTTTTAGTAATATCAATATCAGCCTGAGAATACCCAAGTGCAGCCAAAAACTTATTCAAATCCCCGTTACCTGATTCATAAGCCTTAGCAATCTCATCAGTAACAAGTACTTTTCCATTCTTGTCCGTTACGACATACTGCTTGCCTGCTGCTACGTTATTATATCCGGTCAACAAACCATAAGAAATATCCGTATAGACTTCCTCTGAATTATTAAACCCTGTAAGCACAGTAAGTTTTGTAGCCTTTAAAGCCTCTAAGTAATCCGTATTTATCTGATCCATTTTATCAGCTAATTGGATTTTTGAATATGAAATGCTTTGACCTGAATTTTCATTGTCGGTCAATCTAGCCGTAATGCTCAGTAATCTAGCTTGTGAAGCTGACATTCCCATATTCAGAAGGTCCTTTCTTTCATCGTAACTCTATAATTCCATTTACGACAGGACCTTACTTAAACTTTAATTATACGACTTTATTTTTAACATTTTGTAACAAACCTACCAAGGATAATCGTCCTTTATTTCCCAGCCGTCCATTTCTATTACCGCACCGCAATAATTTCCGTTGCTGTTTTTGTTACAAT
>CASGAK010000134.1 GCA_949299435.1 uncultured bacterium | reverse complement strand
TGAGTTGATCAATGTAGGCATTGTCATTGCGGCAACTACCCCGATAATACCCAAAGTGATTAACACTTCAGCAAGAGTAAAACCTTTAAATTTTGTCATAATTCTCACCTTTCTTTTTTACTGCTTGAAAATATCGTACTTACCTATACTCTCACCGAGTACAATATTTCCTATAACCTCCGAATCTCACTCCGATTCGAAAACCAACTATGTACAAATGTTCTTCCCTGCTCCTCTATTGTTCATCTTTTTCACCTCTTAACTCGCACGCGGTTAAATTGGTAAACCATCTTATGCAGGTTTTTAGAAAACTATTTGTTATAAACATATTTTATATCTTTATTCAGATATTGTCAAGTCCTCTAAATGTTGTAATATGTTAATTGTTACATATTTTTAATGCAAACTTTATATATCATTTGACTAATAATACAGCATTTTCGGTATTTTTTGCCATAATCAAGTACCAATTTCAACTTGTAAAAAAAACTTGCTTATGTTAACATCAGATTGTGTTATTAGGGAAAAGGGAGAGTTAATTAAATGGTTTGTACAGTAAACTATACCGAAGTAATTCAAAAAGCATTAAAAGCCTTGGATAAAAAGAATTTTGCACTTATCATACACAGTGGAAGTTTTCCATCACTAAGTGGAGAAAACACAGGATTCGGCTCAATAAACTCAAATGGTGGAAAAGAAGTTATAGACTATGCCTCAGGCATTTTTAACGCTATTCAATTAGGACCTGCAGGTAAGACAAAAGGCTGTGATTCTTCACCATATACAGGCACTATTTTCTCAGGTAATCCTCTATTCATTGATTTAAAACAACTTACAACTAATGAATGGAATAATATATTATCTATTGAAACTTACAATGAAATCGTAAATGACAATCCGAATAAAGATCAGAACAAGACTGCATATTCATATATTTATAAACGTCAAAACGAAGCTCTTGCTGAGGCTTGGGAAAACTTCAAAATAAAAGGCAGCGAGCAGTTAAAAAAAGAATTTGAAAGCTATAAATTCGAAAATGACTACTGGCTTGACAAAGACAGTCTTTATGAAGCTTTATCAATAGAGCACGGCAATGACTACTGGCCTTTGTGGAATTCTGATGTCGATAAAAATCTATTCAATCCAAAATCAAACGAAGAAAAAATAGAGTTTTCAAAAAGAATAAATGAAATTTCCCAAAAATATGAAAACGAAATTAATCAATATAAATTTATACAATTTGTTCTGAACAAACAAAACGAAAAAACAAGGGAATATGCTAAACAAAAAAATATTAAAATGATAGCAGACAGGCAAGTTGCATTTTCAGACAGGGACACTTGGGCATATCAATCACTATTTTTAGAAGGCTGGATGCTTGGCTGTCCTCCTGATTATTTTTCAAAAGACGGTCAAGCCTGGGGATTTCCTGTAATGAATCCTGACAGAATGTATAACGATGACGGATCTTTAGATGAAGGGGGAATTTTACTAAAAAATCTTTATAAAAAGATGTTTCGTGAAAACCCGGGCGGAGTCCGCATTGACCATATTGTAGGACTTATTGATCCTTGGGTATACAAAGCCGGTAAAAAACCGAGAATAGATCAAGGTGCAGGCAGATTATACTCATCTCCTGAGCATGCAGAGCTTTCAAAGTATGCTATAGCAAAAATGGAAGATTTGGATATGGATTTGGAAGCCGATAAAGAAAAAAGAGTAAAAACACTATCAAAAGAACAAATCCATCAATATGGAAGACTGATTGAAAAAATTGTAATCGCTGCCGCTGAAGAAGAAGGCTTAGACAAAGATGCTATAGTTTGTGAAGATTTGGGAACTTTAACCAACCCTGTAGCGGCTGTAATGAAAGAATACGGACTTCAAGGAATGCGATTGACACAATTTGTAGTACCTGAAAAGCCTGCTCACCCTTATCGTTGCTGTAATATAGATGAACGCTGCTGGGCAATGGTCGGAACTCACGATAACGAGCCGATTGCAATGTGGGCAAATTCAATGATTAATACACATGAAGGCTACTTACATGTTAAAAATTTAGTCGATGACCTGTTCGGTGAATGCGGTAACAAAGATGAAATTATTACCAATATGACAAAAGATGCTGAATTTTTAACACAGACAAAACTTGTTGAAATTTTTGCCTCAAAAGCAGAAAATGTACAAATTTTCTTTACTGATTTCTTTAAAATTTACGATGTATATAACCGTCCGGGTACATCAGGCGATGAAAACTGGAGTTTGAGATTACCTGACAATTTCAAAGACCTAAAACCGATTAACCTTGCAAATATACTAAAACTTGCAATTATCGCAAGAGGTAAAGAATTTGAACAACAAAATCAACAATTAATTGAGGAGTTGTCAAATTTAGAATAATTTAGTAATATATTATTAATAAGTGCCGCAAAAGCGGCACTTAAATTAAAAAAAATATGAAGAAGAAGAGTTTAGTTATATTATTAATATCAATTTTGCTTACCGCACCGACATTTGCGGCGGAAGTGGGCAACGCGGCAAAATTACTATACAACGAAGGAATTGAATTGTATAAATTGGGCGAATATGAGCGTTCTATAGATGCATTCAGAAAAGCTACAGAAACTGATCCGAATTATATTGACGCTTATTACAATTTAGGTACAGTTTTGGAGCAATTGAAACAATACAGAGAAGCACTTATGGTATTCAAGCAAATAATTGTAAGAAAACCTGATGATTATGAGGCTGTTTATAAAGCGGCTTATTTAAGTATGCAATTGGGAGAATATGATAAAGCAAAATCATATCTTTCAATAATTCCTCATAGTGCTAATGTTGCTCAAAAGGCTCAGCAACTCGCTAATCAATTAAGTACGGATATGCAGACAATTAAAGCTGAAGAAAAAGCGAAACAGGCTGAACAAATTAAAGTTCCGCAATCTAATAATGTATTTAATAATCTATCAAGTCCTACAGGGCTCACTACTGATAGTGCGGGCAACTTATATGTAGCAGGTTTTTCTGACAATACAATCTATAAAATTACACCTGACGGACAAAAAATTGTATTTTTAAAAGATGTTAGAGTAAACGGTCCTATAGGACTTGCAAATGACGACAAAGGCAATATTTATATAGCGAATTACAATAACAATAACGTATTAAAAGTTGCTCCGACAGGAGAGGTCTCTGTACTTATCGGGAATGTCCAAAAACCTTACGGAGTCCATGTAAGCGGAAATATTTTATATATATCTTCTCAAGGAAGCAATGCCGTAATCAAATACGTTTTATAAAATTTTGATTACTTTATGGGTAAAGAATTCAATTACTTTTCTGATTTGCAACAACAAAACACTTTGAACGACAACTTATAAATATTTTTTTATACTTGTCGGATACTAATATTGCTAATCCGCCCTCACTGAAAATAGCGGGCGGATTAATTTCATGCTTTAAAATCTTAATTTTTAAATAACTTTCTATAACTTTACCAAGGGTAGTCGTCTTTTATTTCCCACCCGTCCATTTCTATTACCGCTCCGCAATATTCTCCTAAGTAATTTTTATTACAATTAGTCCGTAAAAGTTCATCGCGGTCTTTGTTATTATAGTTATACATCTGCAGTCGGTAATGATTTTTAGCTGAAATATTATATCCATAAGTAACTCTAAAAATATCTCTACCCATAACATTAGGTGGAGCTTCTCCGTTTATATCAATTCCGACACCAAAAGTTGTCCTTGTCCCGTCCCCCAATGTATAATGAGTCAAAAGATAATAATACCCTTGCGGAGTTTTTATACAATATGACCAATCTGTCATAGTAGTTTCACCGTTCAAGCCTTTGGGGAAATCTTTATATCCTGCACTAGTAAGGGATCTTGATGTTTTTATATTAGGGTCTTTAAAATAGGGGATTATATATTTCTTTGCAAATTCTTCATCTGTACAGGCATTTGGCAAAAAGCATTCCCAATTTTTCATATCCCCATAGTCATTTTGAGCGAATTGTACGGTTTGCTGCAAAAAATTATATGCCTGTTGGAGTTGTTTAGCCGTAGACTTTTTTCGGTAATCTGTAATTACTCCTGGTAACGTCATCGCTGCAACTATCCCGATTATGCCTAAGGTTATTAGAACTTCAGCGAGAGTGAATGCACATTTTTTCTCATTCCATGCAAGGCGAAAAATCCCGTCCTTTTTTGGAGTCAGGGCATAAAAAGGACGCTCTATACCTTTTAATAATGGGATTAATATTTCTTTGAATGTAAATGCTTTTTGCTCTAAAAACGTTTGATTACTTAATGTAATATTTCCATTTGCCCTTTGGGGATTTATTTCTAATAAGTTTAAATTTATACCACTAAGCGGGTATTTTCGCGGTGCCCCCCCCCCCGTGAATTCAATCATAGTCTGCATTTCCAGCTCCTTTCGCCTTTTCTTAATTTTATTATTTACTAATTCATTATATCAAACTTTTATGCCTCTCGCAATATTGATTTAGCTAATACACTAAATTTTAACTAATTTTTCAATCTGCTTTGAAAAAAATTATTCAACAAAATCGGCACAAATTTTGAATGCAGAGCACTAAAATCAAAGATAAATTCATTTACACCGGCTTTTTGGAGCAGGTCAATATTTTCAAAATCTTCCAAGATTTTATCTTCAAACATGTGCATTCTGCAAAAGCCGTCACAAGTAAAAGGATAAATTTTCTTTAAAGAAGGATCTTTCAGGGCAAATCCTCCTCTGTGACAAGGTGCTTTACAGGACAATCGGGAAATTATTGCACTATCGTTATTGAGCGGGCACAGACCTAATGTCGGAACTCGCACATTTCCTGCGATTGTGTATTTGCGATTTGGAATAACGTTTTTAATCTTCTTTATTGTGCGAATTGCACTTTCCATATCCGTAAATGATGTAAAATCAACTGTTTCAATTGGAGATAAGTTATTTAAACATTTAATCGACAGACTGTTTAAAAGATTTATTCCCTGACCAATTTCAATAGGAATATGGTTGATTTCACTATCGTTAATCACCGCCCAAAAATATCCGATATTATTTATTATAAGACTATCCGGAGCAGGTGATGTCATTAATAATTGCTTTACATATTCATATACTCTGTCAAAGTCACGCTCTATAAGTATTCGAGGAGTTGAAAGCTGAAATTTTATACCGTATTTTTGGCAAAACTTCTTTACTTTATTTATAACTTCATTAAAACTGCTTGTTGCAAGGTCACAAGTTGCAAGGATTTCTCCGTACTCTATCGAATAAATAGGATTTTGCCCGATTTTTTTAATATATTTTTCCAATTCCTTTAACTGTGCAAGTTCTGATAGACGTAAATTAATTTTAAAATCATCACTTTTTTCAAATTCTATATCTTTTAACACTCTGGAGCGTTTAATTTCCCATTCAAAATTTTGAATATTCCTGCTGAATTTAAAATCTTTCCCCTCAGCACTCACCATTTCACCTGAAAAATGATTTGTTTGATAAATACTTTTTCGAACATGTTTAAACGGTAGTTTGTGATTTTTGAAAATTTTCGGTTTGGCAAGTATATTTTCTACCAGTTCTATACCTTCCAATATTTCTTCTGATGTCGCGAATTTCCCTTTAATTACAACTTTATCTACAGCTCCTGACTTTTTTATATCCTCTGCACACCAAGGCAGATTATCCGTATCTATCGCAAGTGGAAGTTTTGTATATTTCTTTATTTTGGCTATATTTTTAAGATAAATTTCCTCTGTGATGATAATTTCGTCTACCTTATGAAAATTACTTATAAAATCAATACCTGAAAGATTATGGATATCAAAATATGAATCCACAATCACTTTGAAAGGTAATTTAAAAACTTTTATAGCTTCCAATATCGCAAAACTATTTATAAAAATACCGTCAATCCCCGCTGTTTTAAGGAATTTAAGCATTTTTTTAATTTCAGGAAGATTTTCTTCTGTAATATCATGTTTAAAATTTATATAAATTCTGCAATCGTTTTTCTTAGCTGTATCTACAAATTCATTAACATACTCAAAATTATTATTAAGGAATTTTTTATAATACACGTAATAATCCCGACAACGGGTGCTTTTCGAAAACAACTCGATATCTTCCGGTTTTTTTACAGGCGATACTACCACAATCTCTTTCATAAAACTTATTATAGCTTTTAATTTGTAAAAATAAACTCAGATTTACATTTCTTAATAAATTAAAAAATAAAGGCAATTTTCAGGGAATGAAATACTTAGTATATATATATAAGGAATTTAATGGGATATTACAGGAAAATATCCTACAGGAAATCTCACACATAACATTAATAGGAAAACTTTATAGGGAGGACACTTATGGCAATAGGTGCAGAAGACTATATTGATCAGCTACTGGTCAAAAAATACGCAGATGAAAAAGTTGACAACCATGACAATATGGAATCAATGGTTGATCCTCATAAAATGATGAGTGCGATGAATGATTATGCAAGTATGTCGCGAAATATGATGTTGCTTAAACAGAAATTAAACATTGCCTGCTATGCAATAAACGCACGTACTGCTAAATATCAGAAATCCCCGGCATCGCAATATTAGAATTGATATACCTCTTTTTTCTGATAAAATAAGTAAAAAAGAGGTATAAACGATGGGGAAAATAATCCTGGCATCTTCTTCACCAAGAAGAGCGGATATATTAAAACAACATAGTATTAAATTTGATGTACTGCCGTCACCGTATCAAGAAGATCATTCAGTGACGGATTTTTCTTATTCTTTTGTAGAAAGTTTAGCTTATAATAAGGCAAAGGCAGTCTTACCGATTTTAAAAGAGCCGGCAAGTATAATCGGTGCTGATACGGTTGTAGTGCTTGATAATAAAATACTCGGGAAACCCAAAGACTACAACGATGCCTTTAAAATGCTCAAACAACTCTCAGGGAAAAAACATAGAGTTGTCACAGCTATTTCTGTAATCAACACAGAAAAAAATACAGAAAAAGTAACTTCCGTCACGAGCATTGTAGAATTTGAGAACTTATCAGATGAGCAAATAGATTTTTATATAAAAAATTATAATCCTTATGATAAAGCAGGTTCATACGGGATTCAGGAAATGCCTGAAGGATATATAAAAAGCTACGAGGGCAGCCTTGAAAATATCATCGGACTTTGTGCTGAAACTGCTATACAAATGCTTTAATTCTACTCAATTAAAAAGCCCCCACCTGCAAGTCTTACTCTCAGAAATCTGTACCGTAATTTGCCCCGCTAATATGGCACTCCAAAGTTTCACGATAATTAACAGCAGGAAAATTTTGGAGTAACGAAGGAGAATAAATAAGAACTGCTTTATTCTAATATGGTAAATTTTTAAAATAATCAGGCTCTGTTAATGCCTTAATTGTACAACCATAGCCGTTAGCTGAACTTGTAGATCTCATTATACAATAACTGTCTTTCGGATAATAAGTTTCATCACCCCCGAACGGTAATAACCTTCCCTTGCTATCCAAATAAAAAGCAAAGAAATCATACCCGAATTTGTTCGGCTTATTATCAATATTATTTACATCTATTGCAATAAAAATTTCAGGCTGCGTTGTCACATGTCCCGTATCAAGAAAAACTGTCATAGTACCATCTTTTGTATAAAATGCATAATCATTAAACTTTCCATCAGGAACCCCTCCAGATAAAGTTTTATAATTGTCTTGAATAAATTTTCCTGCTGTTGCATTTCCCCAATTTATATTGCCCACGGATTTTGAAGTCCCCATATATTTTCTAAGTAAATCTCCAAACGCACCAAAATCACTTTGACTGAGTTCTGTTACTCCTCCGTATTCATTTTCAATAATAAGTTGAATTGCCTGATATAAAACCGAATATGATTTTTTAAACCTGCTTTCTAAATCTTTATTTTTCAAATCGTTTATCAATGCAGGCAGTGTCATGGCTGCTACTATTCCTATAATACCCAGTGTAATCAATACCTCTGCCATTGTGAATGCATGCTTTTTTATTTTATCTGGCATAATATACAACCTCCTTATTAACAACTGTACACTTATTTTATATTATTACTAAGTGTTTATCAATTATCATTAAGTGATTATTACGCATTTTTTACATTTTTAAGTAAATAAATAACTTAAAAAGCATCTTATACAAGTTTAATATAAATAAAATGGATAATAAAAAATTACTTGGAAAACGAATAAAAGAGATACGCAAGTTGAAAAATTACACACAAGAAGAACTTGCGGAAATGATAGATTTAGAAACTTCCTCACTCAGCGGGATTGAATCAGGAAGATTTTTTCCCTCATTGCACGTATTGGATAAATTAGCACAAACATTAGAGGTGGAACTGGTTGAATTTTTTAAATTTTCAACAGTTGAAATTCCAAAGAATTTAGATGAGGAAATTATTAAAATTACCACAAGCCAAAGCACACAAAATAAAGTCGTAATATATAAATTACTAAAGACTTTATTTCCGACAGCCTAAATGTAAGAATTTCAAAATTTTCAAATAACCTACAAATTAGCTCCGCAGCATTTTTTGAATTTTTTACCGCTTCCACAAGGACAAGGATCGTTACGTCCGATTTTGGATAAATCAATTTTTGACAAATCTAATCGAGGCTTATCTTCATTTTCTTCAATTATACCCAACGTTTGAGAAAAAGCCTTTGATTTATACAAAACAGTCGTTGAAGAATAAATTTTGATATCTCCTTCTTTATCTTTAAATTCTTTTAATAAGTCCTCTAATGTATAACTTTTTTGTAGTACTTTATTTACAACTTCCATAAAGTTTTTATGTTTAGCAGCGACACGCTTAATTAAATTGGAAGAGATTTTCTCATTCATTAAAAAGTAATTGATACATTTATCATAATTTTCAATTTCATTAAGATCGTTTGCTTCAAAAATATGCTCAAAAGTACCGTAAAAAGGAACAGCATACATTCCCAATTCTTTATCGTATATAATGCCGACATCGTAAGTTTCAGCATGAGAAGAGAAGCCTCCTAATGAGTTTTCCAAAAAATTGTTATAACTATTGTTAAATTCTTTTACCTCAAAGAACGCATATTTTTCAGGCAATTGAATTTTATCAGCAAAATCAACCTTTTCACCACTTTCTGCATAATCATTAAAAAGCCCTATTACATCATCAGCAAGTTTGTTTGTAGTAATTACCTCATCAGAGCCGAAAAATTCAATAAATTTATCATAAATTCCGGCAATCTCATCTTCAATTTCTTTTTGCTTTTCTGGATTATCAATATACACAAGCTCAGGGTTTTGTACAATCTTTGCAACTGCATAACGATAGGCCTCATCTTTTCTTGAAGCAGAAAGTACGCCTGAAATTTCCAACAAATAATATTTTTCACCATGATGGAATAGTCTTGCTACAACATATTGACCAGCACCAATTCCTCTAAAAGATGTCATTTTAACAAGCGAATGAGCCTCATATAGTTTTTCATTTACTATATTATATAAGCTGAAACCGCTTTTTAAAACCTTTTTAACTTCAAAAACAGAAGCTATAGACTTTTTAAGTTCTTCTACAATAGCTATAGATTCTCTAGATAAATCTTTTTTATTTTCCAAATAAAACTCAAAAACTGATTTACGATCATTACCCAGTTTTCTTTCAAAAATATAATTAAAACAAGCTGCTTGGAATTGCACAGTATTAGAAGAATTATTCAACCCGATTGTCTTAATATATTCAGCAAAATCAGGCTGCACAGTACTATCTTGTCTTATAAATAATGCCAAATCTTTAATTATATCGTTAATTTCTTTTAATTCTTCTAAAATAACCATCTAATCTCCCTCTTTTATATCTAAATAAGTAATTTTGGTTGTGCAATAAGAATAATTTAAACAAATGTAAAATTCAATACCCATAACAGGACAATTTATTTAACAAAAAACAATTTATATGTTAGAATATAAATATGAAGAAATTTATTTTATTATTAGGAACATTATTATTAACAACAGGTTTAGCCAATGCTTATTCAATGCCGAGATGGGGTGTAACAGCAATTGATGTATACCTGCCAGAATCAGGTTTTGCGACGCCAGTAAGACAAGCATTTGAAGAATGGTCAAAAGTAGCCGGCAATAAAGTAAGATTTAGGTACTATTCAACGAGATTTGCATCAAACAATGCACCTATAAAAGTAACTTTTTCAGATGAGTCAGCAAAATACAATTTAGCAGTAGCAAAGCGTATGGAAACAACCGGATATTTTATGAATATGGACGACGGTTTCATAAACAGAGCCAGTTTAACGGTATATTCTAAAGATAAAAACGGAAATGACGCTGATTACAGAGATTTATACGGGTCTATACTATCAGAAATCGGATATATTTTAGGTTTGGAAAAAGTTTACGGCAAATGCGATAAAGGTGATGAAAAAACAATCATGTGTCAAGAAAATATTGGCAAAGAGTCTGTAATTACACCGCTTGATCGTCGACTTATAAATGAAAAATATGACCGAAGCAGTGAAGATATCAAAATACAAAAATCTAAAAAGTCAGAATCTAAAAAATAAGCTGATTTGACAATAAGGATTTAAGTGTTAATATCATAGTTGTGCTTTCACAATGCGGACACATAAGTTTGGAGCATTTTGTTCTTTGGACTTTACACATTAAAAAATCGGGATGTAGCGCAGCTTGGTAGCGCACCGTGTTCGGGTCGCGGGGGCCGCAGGTTCAAATCCTGTCATCCCGATATTTACCAAAATTAAAGCCAATAAATTGACAATTTAATACTTTCGGGACGTGGCGCAGCTTGGTAGCGTGCTACCTTGGGGTGGTAGAGGTCGCAGGTTCAAATCCTGTCGTTCCGACCATTTGAAATAAGGGCTTTCATTACAGATGATAAGCCCTTATTTATTTAGCAACAACTTATCATTTTATTGAGATTCATCAACAACTTTTACTTAATATATTTACAATTAGAAATATTTATTATACATTAAACTAGCATAATGGCTTGTTAAGGCAATAATTCACAAGATTAACAATTACAAAGGACAAAAAACTTATTAAGTAAAGTTTCAAACAAAAACGAATTTACTATATTTTACTTGATTTAAATATCACAAGACCTTATAAATATAGTCAGAGTATATAATATAGAGATAGTCAATATCAGCCAAGTTTACGATTTTTTATTAATCGTTTGAAAAATTTTAAAAAAGATAGTATACTTGATAAGTAAATATAATATATAAGAGGGTAAAACAATATGAAATTGCACATGCAAATACTTATTGCACTAGGACTTGGAATTAAGCGAAACGGTCACATATTTTTAGGAATAATCGGTGGTATAATAGTTGGAATACTTCTTCACAGCCACCCTAATATTTTGGCATCAAATATCTTAACTTTTATAGGACAAGTATTTATAAGATTAATACAAATGGTAGTAATCCCGCTTGTAGTATCAGCAATAATAATAGGCATTACAAGTGTCGGGGACAATAAACAATTAGGTAAATTTGGTTCCAAAATGGTGCTATATTATGGAATTATAACAACACTTGCGGTCACAATCGGGACAATATTGGCACTTATAATTAAACCGGGGGTTGGAGCCGCTAATTATATTGCTGAAAATGCAGCTAGTGAAGTACAAGCAACAGTTGCAGCAACTATGCAGCAACAACAGGGTAATATTTTAAATATATTCCTTGGTTTTATCCCTAACAATCCTTTTCATTCATTAGCAGTAGGGGATATGGTTCCAATTATAGTATTTTGCTTAATTTTTGCGATAGCACTCTCAAAAGTCGGAGATGTAAACAGACCAATAGTTTCATTTTTTGAATCTGTGTTTGCAGCAACAATGAAAATAACAGATTGGATAATGTTTATGGCAGCTCCGGGTGTATTTGCACTAACAGCAAGTGCTGTATCAAGTTTTGGAATAGAAATATTTTCAAGTATTTCAAAGTATCTTCTTGTATTATTAATCGGATTTTTAATACAGTTATGTGTGGTATACCCTCTATTTTTGAAAAAAGTTTCAAAAGTATCTGTAGTAATGCTATACTCAGCAGTAACAGAAGCAATGATGGTAGCCTTTGGGACAGCGAGTTCCTCTGCGACTTTGCCTCTGACAATTGCCTGCTGCGAAAAACGAGGAATATCACATAAAATTTCAAGTTTTGTACTACCGCTGGGAGCTACCTTGAATATGGACGGAACCGCTCTATTACAGGTAGTTGCCGTAATATTTTTAGCACAAGCCTATGGTGTACCTCTTGATTTATTTTTAATAATACAAATAGCGATTTTGGCAATTATAGCATCTTCTACTTGTGCCGGAATCCCTGGTGCAGGACTTATTACAATAGCTTTAATACTTAATGGAATGGGACTGAGTCCTGAACAGCTAGTTACAGGTTTTGCATTCCTGTTTACAATTGAAAGAATTACAGACATGATGAGAACCCTCGTAAATGTTACCTCAGACGTAGTTGTAGCTGCAGCTATCGCTGATAACGAAAATGAGATAAATTATGATCTGCTAAATAACCCCGCAGCATATGAGGAAATAGCTTAGTTTAAGAATACTGGAGGTTTATATGGATGAAAAAGTAATAGAACTACCGAAAATTTTAGCAAAAATCAATTATAAAATTGATTCTGTTTACCCTTTCAATATAAAAATTGAGATTAACCCCAAAGAGCCTCAAAACTCTTTTATTATCACAATCACTAAAAAAGCATTTAAAAAATTTGAAAAACAGATTATGCAAGAAATTGAAGACACTTTTCACGAAGACTACAAAGTTGATGCTGAAATCATATTTCAAAAAAAAGAAAAACCATTATTTGGAAATAGTGTAAAATTATTTTTCCAAATCAAAGTAAATTAGAATTAATAAATAGATAGGACATATGCAAAACAAAACAGAAGAAATCGCATCAAAGTATTTAGGGCAAAAAGTTAGCGGGAAAGAAAAATATGATTCTTCATATTTAGTTGCAATACCTCGAGATGAGAATAGAAAACAATATAAAATAGATAATAATAACCTTCCTTTTAAAGGTTTTGATATATGGCAAGCCTATGAATTTTCCGCATTAACAGATTCTGGACTTCCTGTAACAAGATTAATGAAATTAAAATACGATTGTGATAGTGAGTATCTTATAGAATCCAAGTCTTTGAAATTATACTTAAATTCTTTCAATATGACCAAATTTGGTAAAAATCAGCAAGAATGCCTTGAAATTTGTAAAAACATAATTGAAAAAGATTTAAGCGAAAAATTATGTACAAAAGTCCGCGTAAACTTTTTGGGAAATAATGCCGAACGCACTGAAATATTTGAATGTTTTCAAAACATAATTGATTTTACAGATGAAAGTGAATTAAAAATAGAGAACTTCAAAGAAGCACCGGAATTGTTAAAATACGAATATACAACAGACGTTAAAAGTTACCATTTACAATTTGATTCACTTCGCTCAAATTGTAGAGTAACTCATCAGCCTGATTTTGGAGATGTATTTATCTATTACAAATCTAAAAAACACCTATGCGAAAACAGCTTAGTACAATACTTATGCTCTTTTCGCTCCGAATATCATTTTCATGAGGAATGCTGTGAAATGATATTTAAAAGATTGTATGATCTACTTGATATAAAAGATGAATTGATGGTATGTGCATTATATACACGTAGAGGGGGAATTGATATTTCACCAATTAGATGGAGTATAAATTGTACCCCTACATTTGCGTCAGATCTTTTAAATCTAGAAAAATACTCAAGAAACGGGATTAAGCAATAATTTTTTATCCGGAGGGTAAAATGAATAATCGCACACTTGGAAATAACGGAGAAGATATTGCTTGTAAATATCTTTTGAAACAAGGCTATGAAATTTTAGAACGAAACAAACACTATTCTCGATATTGTGAAATTGATATTATTGCAAAATACAAACAAACAATAGTATTTGTAGAAGTAAAAACCCGCAAATCTTCAGAATATGGCACCCCATTTGAAGCAATCACAAAAACTAAACTATCGAATATTTTGAAAGGAGTACAATACTACCTTTCTCAAAATAAAGTAAAAGATTATAGAATAGATATAATAGGCATTACCCTCAGACCAGAAATAAAGATTGAACATCTTAAAAACATTTCATTATTCTAATATATTTCCGTTTTCGATTTTATAAATTTTCACATCTTTCAAAAATTCTTCTTCAAATAACAGAGTATCAACAGAGGTAATTACAACTTGTGTCGCGTTCGATATAGATTTTAAAAGATAATTCTGCCTGATATCATCTAACTCCGCCAAAACATCATCTAATAATAAAATAGGCTCATCACCTAATTTTTCACTAATTATATCCAATTCAGACAGTTTAAGTGAAAGTACAATAGTTCTTTGCTGTCCTTGTGAAGCAAATTTCGTCGCCTCATTATCATTAATAAAAAACAAAATATCATCACGATGAGGCCCCACACAGGCTTGAGCTCGACGCAATTCTTCAAGTTTTCTTTCTTCAAGGGATTTTTTAAATTTTTCAAGAATCTCATCAAGTTCAGTTTCACCCTCTAAAAAAGAGCAATCATATACAAGTTTTAAATTTTCGCTCTCGCTGATAATTCTGTGCTTTTGTTTAGCAATTTTTTCAATTTCAGCTAAAAACTTTATTCTTAAATATATTATATTACTCCCGCAAATCGCAAGCTGCTCATTTAATACATCTAAAAGGGTTTGATCAATAGGAGCACCTTTTATTAATTCTTTTAAGAAATTATTTTTTTGAATACGAATTTTGTCATATTTTGAAAGCCTTTCATCATAAGCAGGATAGACTTGAGATATTGCTCTATCAAGCCAATCTCTTCTATCAGAGGGATTTCCTCTCAAAAGCATTAAATCATTTGTTGAAAATAACACCGTTTTTAAAACCTGTTTAAAATTTTTAGGTACAGTTCTTACACCATTAACTTTAATAACTCTTGACTTTTCTTTAGAATAAGAATAGTCAAGGTCTATTTCTGTATTTGCCTTTATAACCTCTGCATTAATCTCTACAGATTCGGCATCGAAATTGATAATTTCAATATTATTAGAAGTACGCGGACTTTTTAAAGCAGATAAAAAATAAATGCTTTCTAGAATATTAGTTTTTCCTTGAGCATTTTTTCCTATAATTAAAATCTTATTGAAATCAAAATCCAACTCCAAATCTTTACAATTTCTATAATTGGTAAGTTTCAGCTCTAAAAGTTTCATAAAAATATTATACATTAAACAAACGATTCTTTGGACATATCTATTGTTAAAAAAGAATAAGTAAGGTAAAATTATATTGTAATACAATAAGAGGTAAAATATGCTACCAATAGTATCCGAAGAAACAGCGGCAAAAGTATTTTCAGAAATATTTAAAGATATGCCGTCCTGGCGAAAAAAGATGATACACTATCTAAAAGAAGAAAATCCTGAAATAAACACAGCAATAATAGAAGCAGCAAATAATACGGATTTAGATCCTAAAGCTGTAGCATTGGGAGCATATATGACATATGTATTGCTTGAAATTGCTACAAAAGAAGATGAAGCATTAATATCATTTAATGAATAAAAATATTAATAAAGGCAGGTAAAAAACATGGTAATTGAAGAATTATTAGAAAAGTTAGTTAAAGAAGGCGGAAGTGACTTACACATATCAAGCAACCTTCCACCTGCGATAAGAATAGATGGTAAGCTGGTGCGTATGGAAATGGAAGCACTATCTCCAGATGATGTCGAAAACTTATTATTCCCAATGCTATCAAATGAACAAAGACGTGTACTTGAACAAAATTGGGAACTTGACTTTTCATATGGTATTGAAGGATTAAGCCGTTTCAGGGTAAACTTTTATAAAGATAAAGGTAATTATGCCGCAGCATTTCGTACAATTACTGATAAAGTTCCTTCCTTTGAGCAACTTGGCTTGCCTGAAATTGTAAGAGTTGTATCAGAAAAGCCTCGTGGTTTGATATTAGTCACAGGCCCTACAGGCTCAGGTAAATCAACAACTCTAGCAGCAATGATTGACCATATTAATGAAACACGTGCTGAACACATTTTGACAATTGAGGACCCTATAGAATTTGTCCACCCCTCTAAAAAAAGTATAGTACACCAGCGTGAGTTGGGAATGGATACGAGATCGTTTGCGAATGCACTTAAATCAGCACTTCGTGAAGACCCTGATATCATTCTGGTAGGTGAGATGCGTGACCATGAAACAATTTCATTAGCACTAACAGCAGCAGAAACAGGTCACTTAGTATTCGGAACACTTCACACCTCATCAGCTTCACAGACTATTGACCGTATTATTGACGTATTCCCTGAAGGTCAACAACAACAAATTCGTGTACAGCTTGCAAACTCTCTTGTAGCAGTATTTGCTCAAACTCTTATACCAAAAACATTACCAAACGGACACAAAAAAGGCCGTGTTATGGCTCAAGAAATAATGATAGTAACCCCGGCAATTGCAAACTTAGTTCGTGAAAGTAAAGCAGCTCAAATATATTCTACAATTCAAATGAATACAGGTGTTGGTATGCAGACACTTGAAATGGCATTAGCAAAACATTACAAGGCAGGAAATATTACTCTTGAAGATGCTCTATCAAAGACTTCAAGACCTGAAGAATTCAAGCGAATGATAGATTATCAAAACAGTCTTGCTGCTGCTGAACAGTAAAAAGACCAAAAATTTATAAAATGAACCTGTTTATTAGAACAGGTTCATTTATTTTGTACAGATATTTGTTTGTGTTAGAATTTAATTGTAGTGTTAAGTAATTAAAAAGGAATAGCGAATTATGACACAACAGATAGCAAATGAGCCGAGTTCGGCAAAAGAACAAATCAGACAAACGCGTATACAAAAACTTGCTGATTTAGCAGATAAGGGAGTAAACCCCTATCCATACTCTTTTGATAAAGATATTAATGCCGCAGATTTACAAGAAAAATACAAAGATCTTGAATCAGGTGTAGAAACAGAAGATGTATATTCCGTAGCAGGTCGTGTAATGGCAATAAGAAATTCCGGTATGTTCATAGATCTTATGGACGCAACAGGAAAAATCCAAATTTTCTCACATAAAGAAAATCTTTCAGAAGACCAATTAAAAATTCTAAAACTGATAGATATAGGTGATATTGCGGGATTTAAAGGTACAATAAGAAGAACTCCGCGAGGTGAATTGTCAATTAAGGCAACCTCTTTAAAAATTCTTTCAAAATCACTTTTACCTTTGCCAGAAAAATTTCATGGTCTGACAGATGTCGAGACGAGATATCGTCAAAGATATGTTGATATGATTGTCAATGAAGATGTAAGAAAGACATTCGTATTAAGAAGTAAAATAATCCAAAAAATAAGAGAACATTTGACAAAACAAGGATTTTTGGAAGTAGAGACACCAATGCTTCACCCACAAGCAGGCGGAGCAAATGCAAGACCATTTATTACACACCATAACACTCTTGATATGGATATGTATTTGAGGATTGCTCCTGAGCTATATCTAAAAAGACTTATGGTAGGCGGATTGTCCGAAAAGATTTTTGAAATTAACAGAAGTTTCAGAAATGAAGGTATAGATATTCGCCACAATCCTGAGTTTACTATGATGGAATTATATCAAGCATACGTTGATTACAACGAAATGATGGTACTTACCGAAAATCTGATTTCATCAATTGCACAAGAGCTATTAGGCACAATGAAAATCAAATACGGTGAAAACGAAATTGATTTGACACCGCCTTGGGACAGAAAAACAATGCTTGGTGCAATAAAAGAATATACAGAAATTGATTTTAACAACATATTCACAGTTGAAGAAGCGAAATCAAAAGCAAAATCTATCGGAATAGATGCTTCTGAATGCGAAAATTGGGGACAAGTATTGGATTTAATTTTTGAAGAAAAAGTTGAACCGCACTTGATTCAACCTGTACATATCATCGATTATCCTCGTGACATATCTCCACTTGCAAAAGTACACAGAGATAATGAAAGATTAACCGAGCGTTTTGAAACCCGCGTAAACGGCTGGGAAATTGCTAATGCATTCTCAGAATTGACAGATCCAATTGATCAAAGAATGCGATTTGAAGCACAAGCGAGAGCAAAAGCCAATGGTGACGAGGAAGCTATGGAAATTGATGAAGATTTCATCTGTGCACTGGAACATGGTATGCCACCAGCAGGCGGACTCGGCATCGGTATTGACAGAATTGTGATGCTTTTAACTGATTCCCCATCTATTAGAGATGTAATAGCATTCCCGACTTTAAAAAAGAAAAACTAATTAAATTAAAAACAATTTGAATATATTTCTAAAAAGAGCCTCATACAAGGCTCTTTTTAGTTAATAAAATCCAAAACTGACATTTATTTTCTTATTACCATATAGCATAATCAAATATACAAATAAAATTCCAATTCGATTTAAGACAATTAATAATATTTAAACTCATAGTTATCATTTATAACTCTAGATGTGCAAGTGAGTCCTGTACTTTTGACGTTACAGGTATAAGAGTTATCCATTCCGCTAGGAACAATCACATCACCTTTAAGAACGAAGGCAAAAATATCTTTTCCAATAGTATTAGGAAGATTATCACCGTTTATATCCGCTAAAAACACAACAGTCGGACGATCAACGATTACACCGAAATCTCTTACTACAACCTCTGGCGGATAGACATTCATAATAACATTCATACCATCAGCTAAAGTAAACATGTAATTATAAAATTCAGTTTCTTTCAAAAACGGATACCCACTCAAATACCAAGAAGGATATCTCCAGCAGCCTGGATCATTTGAGCAGATTCTTATTGTTCTGAAATACGGCTCATAATAGTTGAAAGCCAATTCTGACGCGTCATGAGAATACCCCTCCAAATCCCAATAGATAGATGAGTCATGGTCTTTAATTACATATAAAGTAACTTGGGATAATACAGAATATATTTTTTTAATAGCAACAGCACTTTTTCGCTCTTCAGCATGACGCTGCAAACCGGAATAGGTTAAAGAAGCCACAATACCAATAATTCCAATAGTCAGAAGAAATTCTGGCAATGTAAATGCCCCCAAAATCTTATTTTTTTTATTTCCCAGACTATTAGCGAATAACAAGCCGTTTTCTCCTTATAGTTATTTATACCCTATTGTACATTATTTAAAACAACTGGACAATCCTCTAAATTTATCATAAATTAAATTATATGTACGACAATTTTGCAGAAAAACTTGAATTTTTAAAATCAAATTCACATTTTAGGGATATAAAGGATTTTGAGCAAAAAAATTCAAAATATATATACTACAAAGGAAAAAAACTGTTAAATCTTTCATCAAACAATTATTTAGGCTTTGCGGACAACAAAGAAATTACTGAAGAATTTTTAGAATATGCAAGCTCAAATTATCCCCTGGGCAGTGCCTCTGCAAGGCTTTTGACAGGCACATTGCCTGTATATAAAGAACTTGAAAATTTGCTTTGTCATATTTTTGATAAAGAAAAAGCACTTTTATTCAACAGCGGATATCACGCAAATGTAGGGATTACAAGCTCAATAGCTGACAAAAATGATGTTATTTTTTCGGACAAGCTGAACCATGCCAGCATAATTGACGGAATGAAATTGTCCAATGCAAAATTTTTCAGATACGTCCATAACGATATGGAAAGCCTGGAAAAACTTATACAACGGGAACATCACAATTATAATAACGCGATAATCATAACCGAAAGTGTCTTTTCTATGGACGGAGATATAGCGAACTTAGAAAAAATAGTTGAATTGAAGAAAAAATATAATTGTATGCTTATTGTAGACGAAGCTCATGCATTCGGAGTTTTCGGTAAAAACGGACTTGGAGTATCTGAAGTATTAGGACTTACTAACGAAATTGATCTCATCGTAGGTACTTTTGGCAAATCTATAGGCTCTATGGGTGCTTTTGTAGTCGGAAATAAAATTTTAATTGAATATTTAATAAATAAAGCAAGATCATTCATTTTTTCTACAGCACTGCCTCCTATAAATATTGCTTTTTCAAAATGGATTATTGAAAACAAATTACCATACACTTTTGAAAAACGTCAGAAAATGCTTAAATTAGGGCACTCTTTAGGAAGTGAAAGTCACATAATCCCCGTAATTATAGGCGGGAATGCTCAAACCGAGCAAATATGCAAAAGACTTTTTGATGCAGGCTATTTTACACTTCCGATAAGACCTCCCACAGTACCCGAAGGTACGTCAAGGCTCAGATTATCGCTTACTGCTGAAATTAATCAGGAGGATATGAAAAACTTATGCAATATCATTGGATTAACAAAAAAAATAATGACAAACTTATAATTTTTTTCGCAGGCTGGAGTTTTGATTTCAGACCGTTTGAATTTTTAAATTGCGAAAAATTCGATGTTCTGTTTATCTACGATTATAACGAAATAAATGCTCTGCCTGATACCGGTCAATATCGTCAAAAATATCTGATTGCCTGGTCTATGGGAGTTTTTACAGCATATCAGCTAAAAAAAGAATTGCCTAATTTTGATAAAAAAATCGCAATCAACGGAACAGCTTTTCCCGTAAATGACACCCTGGGAATTCCTAAAAAGCCGTTTTTACTGACACTCAAGCATGCAAAAATCGGGCTTGAGGGTAAATTTTACCAAAACATATTTTTATCAAATACTGAATACGAAAAGTATCTTAATACCCCAATTGCACGCACCATTGAAAACAGAGAAAATGAATTAAAAGCATTATATGCAAGAATAGAAAAAACAGAGAATAAATATGAAAACTTTTATGACTTTGCCCTAATCAGTAATTATGACAAAATAATTCCGACCCAAAACCAAATAAACTTTTGGCAAACAAACGCACAATATAAATTACTTGAAAGCGGACACTTTCCGTTTTATAATTTTAAAAGCTGGAGCGAAATTCTAAATACAGCCGAATAGCAAAAGTAAAAATTAAAATTAATACCAAAATGCAAATTAATCCCAAAACAGTAAAATCCCATTTTGAAAAAAGTATGGACAAATATGATGAGAACGCTATTGTCCAAAAGTTTTTGGCTGAAATTTTAGCAGAAGAAATCCAAACAGTAAAAAAAGATTACTGCAAAATTCTTGAATTGGGCTGCGGAACAGGGTTTTTGACAAAACAACTGGAACAAAAACTTCATTTTAATTCTTATACAGCCAACGATTTATCCGCAAAATCAAAAAAATATCTTGATAAAATTCTAAAAAACTACACATTTATCAGTGGGAATGCACAAAAAATTTCACCTCATACAACATACGACCTTATAATATCCAACGCTATGTTTCAATGGTTCAAAAATCTGGAAGATGTCACACGCAAATACAAATTTTTGCTAAATCGAGAGGGTATTTTAGCATTCACGACATTCTCTCCTGACAATTTTGCGGAATTTAAGACAATAACAAAACTTTCATTGAACTACAAGTCAGAAGATGAATTAAAAAAAATTCTTGAAAAAAATTACAAAATACTTAAATTGCAAACCTATACAAAAACACTGGAATTTAATACCCCCTTAGAATTGCTCTATCATATGAAAAACACCGGAGTAAATTCTCTTTCAGGCAGCCACTGGGCATTTTCAGACGTAAAAGACTTCTGCGAAAAATACAAACAAACCTTTGATAAAGTAACTCTTACCTATACGCCAATTTTAGTCATCGCACAAAAATTAGACTAGTAGTTATTATTCCACACAAAATAAATAGATACTTTTATGTATTCAAATTTGTAACGAAAAAAAATATAATCTTTACATAACTACATGTTTATTATTACAATATGGTATAATTTAAGCAATCAAGGGGCAATAAATTGTTAAATAATTACGAAAGTTTTGACAACTCAGAAACATCTTCAAGAAAATCTGCACTAATCCAAGAGCGTGTAGGACTGGTATCAACACATATGTATAAGCAATTTTTGGACTACCAACATGCAACGGTAAATACAAATGAGATTTTTTTAGGAATGGTATCGGACTTGCAAGATGTCATAGACACCCTTAAAGAAGCTTTTTCTTCTCGCAATATCACTACACAAAATATCTATCTTGATATTGATCCTCAAAAATCAGTAATAATAGTAAATATTTTATGGCACAAGATGAGTTTTACGACAAGATGCAACTTCCAACCACAGGCACTCTATCGTGAAAACGGTCAGCACGTATTTTCAGGCAGAATTATGGCAATTCGCGGAAACTATTATGAAATTATGAAAGGTGTAATGGAACACGATGAAGAAATGGTAAGACTTTTAGATAATGAAATTGCCTCATTGTTTGTACCAGCAGAAAAAAATCAAAATTCAATTATGAAAATCAAACACCTTCCAAATCGTGAATTTTATCTTAACCAAGTAGATGCTCCGCGAGAATTTGCATTGAAAGTCGTAGAAACCATCTGCGGCGGTGGATTCTATCATGAAGAAGGTGCAAGAAAAAGTTTCAATATATAACCGAATATTTAAAAAAGCATTCTAATCCATAGTAATTTTAGAAGACATTTCTGCAACAATTCTTGCAATGTCAGAGCCGCCTATTGCGACTTCTAAAATCAACGGGCTATGAATAAATACTGTTTCTGAATATTCCATAGAATCCACGTTTATCACATCAAATTCCACGAAATCATCTCCGACGTAAACGAGCTTTCCATACTCGCCGCCCATAGCCCAACGGATAAACATATATTGCTGTTCAAACTCTTTCAATTTCTCTATCAGTCGCATAAATAAATCCTTAAATATACTAATAACCTTCCCCGAAAAGTATGGTCTATAACATGTATTTTAGCTATTTTTTGCATAATGTCAAGTAAATAGATTATTTACATAAAAAAAAGTCACACTTTTGTGCGACTTTGAACAATAATCTTGGGAGGAGATTTGGGGATAGTTGTACATGCATGATAAGCCAAGCATGTTTTTTTTGTTACATTAGTCACAAAAAAATTAATAAAAATTTACAATTTACTTGTTTTATATTACAATTATTACAGGAGAAAAAACAGTATGAAAATTTTGGTGATAAACGGCGCAAATATGAATATGCTTGGAATACGCGAGCCTGAAAAGTATGGAACTTTAACATTAAAGGATTTGGAAAAAGAATTATATGCATATTCTTTTGAATTAGGTATTGACATAGAAACGTATCAAAGTAATCACGAGGGAGAAATAGTAGAAAAGATTCAACAAGCGATCCACTATGCTGATGGAATTGTATTAAATGCCGCAGCATACACACATACAAGTGTCGCCATTCGCGATGCAATAAGTGCAATCAATATACCTGTAGTTGAAGTCCATATGACAAATATTCATGCACGTGAAGATTTCAGACAAAAATCTCTAATTGCACCTGTATG
>CASGAK010000133.1 GCA_949299435.1 uncultured bacterium | reverse complement strand
TTTTAACGAAAAATTATAAATTTTTACGGTTAATTTTTGACGAAGTCCACTCTCACACATCGGATAGATGACTGTGAAAACCGCTTTAGTTTACAAATCAAATAACTTAAAAAAAAAAAAAACATGTATTGACGCTTTTGTTAGTACATGTTTTTTAACGAAAATTCTCTTTTTTGACGGGGTATTTTTGATTAATCACTTTTATTCAAACAATTCACTGCTAAGATATCGCTCCCCGCTGTCAGGAAGAATTACAACAATCAATTTCCCTTTATTTTCCGAACGTTTCGAAATTTCATTAGCCGCCCAAAGTGCGGCTCCTGATGAAATTCCTGATAAAATCCCTTCCTTTTTAGCCATTTCTCGAGCGGTAATAATAGAATCTTCATCTGATACTGCAATAATTTCATCTACAAGATTTTTATCAAAATTTTCAGGTACAAAATTGGCACCTATTCCTTGAATTTTATGGGCTCCTGCAGGGTTTCCTGCAAGCACTTGTGAAGATTTTGGCTCCACTGCTATTGCTTTTATATTAGGATTTTTAGCTTTCAAACCTTTTGCTATCCCGCAAATTGTCCCTCCTGTTCCGACACCTGCTATTATAATATCAACTTTACCGTCAGTATCCGCCCAAATTTCTTCGGCTGTTGAATTTACATGAGCTTCAGGGTTGGAGGGATTTGCAAACTGTTGTGGAATGTAGGAATTTTGTATTTCTTTATGTAATTCTTCTGCTTTGTCTACGGCACCTTGCATACCTTTTTTCCCGTCAGTTAAAACTAATTCTGCACCATATGCTGCAAGAAGCTTTCTTCTTTCTAAGCTCATTGTCTCTGGCATAGTCAAAATCATTCTATACCCGCGAATTGCACACACTAAAGCAAGCCCTATTCCTGTATTACCGCTAGTCGGCTCGATTATCACCGTATCTTTATTTATCAATCCTGCTTTTTCAGCTTGTTCTATCATATTAAGTGCAGGTCGGTCTTTTACTGATCCCGCAGGATTTTGTCTTTCCAGTTTCACAACAATTTCAGAATTGCCTGTATTCATACGATTAATTCTTACAAGCGGTGTTTTTCCTATTAATTCTAAGACGTTATTCGCAATTTTCATAAAAACCTCTCCTTTTTATTATGAAACTATATTTGGTTATCCGAGCGGAAACCTTTTTTAAATGAAATTTTTCTGCCGATTTTCTCCAAATCTTTTTCCAACTTTGTATAATCTACTGCGACTTTACCTGGATAAATTTGGTAATTTTTCTTACACTCTTCTAAAGTTATATTAGGCATCACAACATTTGCCCCAGCTTGTAATGCCATAATACGACCGTTTGGATTAAGAGTTTCCATCGCTGTTGTCGCAGGAATATTTATATCAGGCAAAAATAACCTTGTGAGTGCTAATACTTTCAAAGCTAAAATCAAATTACCGTTTGGAAAATCTTTCAAAGGAGTATCAGGGTGAGTAATTAAAGGTCCAATACCTATCATATCTGCATTCAATTCTTTGTAAAATAAAATATCTGATGCTATACTTTCTAAAGTTTGATCAGGTAAGCCGATTAATGAGCCTGTGCCGGTTTCATACCCAAGTTGTTTTAAATTATACAAACATTTTTTTCGATTATCTAAACTCATTCCAGGGTGCATTTTTTTATACAAATTTTCATCTGTTGTCTCTATTCGCAGCAAAAATCTATCTGCACCTGCCTCTTTTAAAATCTTATATTCTTCAAAAAATCTTTCACCAATACTCAAAGTTACTGCTATGTCATTTTTTTTGATTTCTTTGACTATTTCTGCCAAATAATCTGCCTTAAAAAAGCAATCTTCTCCACTTTGAAGAACAAGGGTTTTATAACCTAATTTGGATGCCAAATTTGATAAATCAATAATCTCATCTTTTTTAAGTCGGTATCTTTGGACTTTTTTATTATCACATCTAATACCACAATATGCACAATTACATCTGCAAATGTTTGAAAATTCGATTAAAGCTCTTAAATAAATTTCATCGCCAACATATTTTTTTCTGACAGAATCTGCCGTTTTAAAAAGATATTCATTGATGGAACTATCTTCTAAAATTTGAACAATTTCAGATTTTTGAAGAATTCTTTCTACCTTTGCTTTTTCTATCAAATTTTTCATAAATAAATTATACACAAAAAAAGGAAGTCCCAAGACTTCCTTTTTTTATTTATTTAATTTTATTTTTTACTTAATTGCCTCAAGACATTCTTCGCAAATACCGTCAGAATTTAGTTTTCTAAATTTCCAACAGCGAGCACATTTTTCACCCTCTGCTTTTACAACCCAGACTGTGTAATCATCTTCTTTGTACTCGTTTAATACACCTTCAGGCTTTTCATCAGTTACGTATGCTTGAGATGTAATGAAGATATTGCAAAGCTCATCTTCATTAGCTTTCAATACTTCATTGTCTTTTACGCTAACGTATACTGCAACTTCAAGTGAGCTTCCGACTTTTTTATCCGCTCTTAAAGGCTCAATCGCACGGCTTACAACTTCGCGAGCTTTAAGGATTTTTGAAAAATCTTCTTCTAATTTTTCATTATTCCATTCAGCTTTGCCTTGAGGCCATTCTGATAATAGAATACTTATCAAACTGTCTTTTTGAACTTCTGGAACACTAATCCAAATATCTTCAGCTTGGTGAGGCATAACCGGTACAAGCATTCTCACTAAAGCCTGCAAAATTTCATACATTACTGTCTGACAAGCTCTGCGTGATAATGATTTTTTACCGGCTGTATATAATCTGTCTTTTACGATATCAAGATAGAATGAGCTTAAATCAACCGCTGCAAAATTTTGAAGATGTTGGAAATATTTGTAAAATTCATAATTTTCAAAAGCTTCTGTTACTTCTGCTATCAGATGGTTTAATTTGTGTAATGCAAATTTATCTAATTCTTTCAAGTCTTTATATTCAACATAATCAACAGCAGGATCAAAATCAAATAAGTTACCGACCAAAAATCTTGCGGTATTTCTTGTTTTCTTGAAAATTTCAACTAATTGTTTAACTATATTGTCACCGATTTTTGTATCGTTTCTGTAATCTACTGATGCTGCCCAAAGTCTTAGAATATCAGCACCATAAGTTTTAATGATATCATCAGGTCTTATGTAATTACCTAGTGATTTTGACATTTTTCTGCCGTCTTCACCAAATACAAAACCGTGAGTAAGAACTGTTTTATATGGAGCTTTTCCTTGAGTTGCAATTGATGTCAGTAGTGAAGATTGGAACCAGCCTCTGTGTTGGTCTGAGCCTTCCAAATACATCTCAACGGGTGTATGCCCTAACTCATCAGAACGTTTTTCGACAACAGCCCTCCAGCTGATACCTGAATCAAACCAAACGTCCATAATATCATTTTCTTTACGGAAATGAGTTTTTCCGCATTTAGGACATTTAAAACCTTGAGGCAATAGTTCTTCTGCTGAATATTTTACCCACGCATCAGAGCTTTCTTTTTCAAAGATTTTTGCGACATTTTCTATTGTTTCATCATTTACGATAACTTCTCCGCAATCCTCACAATAAAATACCGGAATTGGTACACCCCAAGCTCTTTGACGAGATATACACCAATCTGTTCTGCCTGCTACCATGTTTGAAATTCTAGCTTCTCCACTTGCTGGAATCCATTTTACATCCTTTATTGCATCTAGAGTTTGTTCTCTGAATTTATCTACTTTTACAAACCACTGCGGAGTTGCACGATAAATTACAGGATTTTTACATCTCCAGCAGTGCGGATAGCTGTGATTTATATCTTGTTGAGCAAGTAATGCTCCACAATTTTGAAGTTTTTCAATAACGATTTTGTTTCCTTTATAGTATGGAACTCCTTCTAAATCCTTATCTTTTACAGCTTCTGTCCATACGCCTCTTCCATCTAGAGGTGAAAAGACTTCTATTCCATATCTGCAGCCGACCTCATAGTCTTCAAGACCATGACCTGGAGCAGTGTGGACAGATCCTGTACCGGCATCTAATGTTACGTGTTCCCCTAAAATTATCGGAGATTTTCTATCCACTAGAGGGTGCTTTGTATTCAATAATTCTAAATCTTGTCCAATGCAAGAGCCTAGAACTTTAATATCTTCTTCAGCCCATTCTACGTCAGCTAAAAATGCACCTAGCAACTCTTGTGCTGCTACATATACATCGCCTTTGTATTCAAAGAATGTATATTCAAATTTAGGGTGCATACTGATTGCCATATTTGACGGAATTGTCCAAGGAGTTGTTGTCCATATAACTGCATATAAATCTTTTTCGCTTTCTACTCCAGCTGCTTTATAAGCCTTTTTCTTATCTTCCTCTTCAAATTTGAATCTTACATAAATTGAAGTTGATGTGTGATCTGCATATTCAACTTCAGCTTCCGCTAGAGCTGTTTCGCAAGACGCACACCAATATACCGGTTTCATTCCTTTTTCAATGTAACCTTTTTTATACATCTCTCCGAATACTCTTACCTGTTCAGCTTCATATTCAGGATTAATAGTTAAATAAGGATTTTCCCAATTACCCCATACACCTAGTCGTTTGAATTCGCTTTCTTGCCCTTTTAAGTTTTTATGAGCAAACTCACGGCATTTTTGACGTAATTCATAAGGTGTCAGTGCACTTCTTCCCCCCTTAATTTCTTTTACTACCTTATTTTCAATAGGCAATCCATGCCCGTCATAGCCAGGAACATAAGGAGCATAGTAACCTCTTTGAGATTTATATTTGATTAGAATATCTTTTAAAATTTTATTCAGAGCAGTACCTACGTGAATTTTTTCACTGCTTAAATAAGGTGGACCGTCATGTAGAATAAATTTATTTGTTTTATCCTTGTTTTCAATAGATTTTTCATAAATTTTGTTATCTTCCCAAAACTTTTGAATTTCAATTTCACGAACAGCAGCGTTAGCTCTCATTGCCAAAGTTGTTTGCGGCAAATTCAGCGTATCTTTTAATTCAACTTTTGTACTTTCTGTCATCTTCATCTATCCTTTTCTTATTTAATTAAATTTACATTCTTTAATGTGTTTCATGTTCTTTTCGAAACTTTTCAATATCAGCTCCAATGCTTTGAGCCTTTGAAAGTTTTACGAACTCTTTCATCTTATCATAATCAAAAACTTTTTCCCAACGAGCAATAACGACTGTAGCTACGCAATTTCCTATTAAGTTAACAGTCGTTCTTCCCATATCAAGGATTTGGTCAATACCTAATAAAATTGCAACACCCAAAATCGGAATATTGAAACTGGCAAGAGTTCCTGCTAAAACTACCAAAGAAACTCTCGGTACGCCTGCGACACCCTTACTTGTAAGCATTAATGCCAACATTATTACCACTTGTTGGTTCAAATCAAGGTTAATCCCTACAATTTGAGAAGAGAACAATACTGCCATTGCCAGGTATAGAGTACTCCCGTCCAAATTAAAAGTATATCCGGTAGGCATTACAAAACTTACAATATTTTTAGGTACTCCGAAACTTTCCATGATTTCCATGGCCTTAGGAAAAGCAGCCTCAGAACTTGCAGTTGTAAAAGCTAATAATGCAGGCTCCTGCAATGCTCTTAAAAGATTTCTGAATGATATTTTTACAATTTTACAGACAATGAATAAAACTAAAATTACAAACACTGCAAGTGCAGTATATAAAGCTCCAATTATTTTGAAATAATTTTTCAAAACAGCTAACCCATTAGCCCCGACAGTCGCAGCTATTGCTCCAAATATACCTAAAGGTGCAAAATACATAACATATTCGGTAAATTTAAACATAATCTGCGATACTGAGTTTAATAAATCTAATACAGGCTGAGCTTTTTTACCGACAGCACAAATTGCAAGAGCAAAGAAAATCGAAAATACAACAATCTGCAACAAGTTTCCCTTTGCCATTGCATCAACAACACTTGTTGGGAAAATATCAGTTACCATAGCACCTATTGATGTATGTGCATGAGTCGCAGCCATTAAGCCTGCCTCTTGCATTTGTATCGCATGAGCAGATGTACCGGATACAAACCCAACTCCCGGTTTAAATATATTTCCCATTGTAAGCCCGATAATCAAAGCTAATGTAGTTACAACCTCAAAATAAATAATTGTTTTAAGCCCTATTTTACCCAAACTTTTTGCATCACCGTGTCCTGCAATTCCAACTACCAGCGTTGAAAAAAGCAAAGGTGCTATTATCATCTTTACCATTCGCAAAAATATATCAGCAAACGGCTTCATCTTTACAGCAAAATCAGGTATGAAATGTCCTACCAATACACCTAAAAATAATGCTATAAATATCAGGGCTGTAAGTTTAGAGTGTTTCAAAAATTTTCACCTCAAGCAGTATTATATTATAAACATGCAAATCACTTAATATCACTAAAATATTTTGTTACAAAACTGAAAATTATTTATAATATCATGTTGCATGCCTTTTTTAATTGATGTAAAATTGGAGAATAAACCATGCTTTAAAAATATTTTTTTATTTATGGGGATAACTTAGAAAAAACAACAATAAGAAGACTTGGATTATTTATACATAAATGGAGGTTAGTGTGAACTTAGTGGAAGAAAAATTAAACTTATCCGAAAACGCAATTAAAGTTCTTGAAAGAAGATACTTGAAAAGAGATAAAAACGGCAATTGCACAGAAAAACCGTCAGATATGTTCAGACGTGTATCTTTAGCAATAGCATCAGGAGATTTAAAATTTGGCAAAACCCAAGCTGATGTAGAAAAATTAGCTGAAAGATTTTACAAGGAAATAACAAATTGTTATTTTATGCCTAATTCCCCAACTTTAATGAACGCTGGAAGAGAATTGGGACAGTTGGCTGCTTGTTTTGTATTGCCTGTAGAAGACAGCCTTGAAGGTATTTTTGAAACTGTTAAAAACACAGCTTTAATACACAAATCAGGTGGCGGAACAGGTTTTTCTTTCTCAAGACTAAGACCTAAAAACAGTGTTGTAAGATCAACTATGGGCGTATCTTCAGGTCCTGTTTCATTTATGGAAGTATTCAATGCCGCAACAGAAGCAGTTAAACAAGGTGGAACAAGACGCGGTGCAAATATGGGAATTTTAAGAGTTGACCACCCTGATATTTTAGATTTTATTAACTGCAAATCTGATAACAACAAACTAAACAACTTTAATATTTCAGTTGCAATTACTGATAAATTTATGGAAGCACTAAAAAATAACACTGATTATGACTTGGTAAATCCTCAAAACAATGAAGTAGTTGCAAGATTGAATGCTAAAAAAGTATTTGATTTAATCGTAGACGGTGCTTGGAGAAACGGAGAGCCGGGAATTATCTTTATTGACAAAATGAACGCAGATAACCCGACACCTTTAGTAGGTCAAATTGAATCTACAAATCCTTGCGGAGAAGTACCACTTTTAGCTTATGAAGCATGCAATTTAGGCTCAATAAATTTGGGTAAAATGGTAATTGATAGTGCCAACGGTCCTATTGTTGATTGGAATAAACTTGCAGAAACAACAAGAACTGCAATCAGATTTTTAGACAACGTAATTGCAGTTAACAATTATCCTCTGCCCCAGATTTCAGAAATGGTTCAAAACAACAGAAAAATTGGACTCGGAGTTATGGGCTGGGCAGATATGCTTATGAAAATGGGAATTTCTTACAGCTCTGCTGAAGGTACTAAACTTGCATCTCAAGTTATGGAATTTATTGATTATGAATCAAAATGCGAATCTATTGAACTTTCAAAAGAAAGAGGCAGATTTAATAATTTCAAAGGAAGTATATACGATGGCAAAAACTTCCTTTATAACAAATACAAAGGAAAATCTGCTGGCAAAGTTTCTGATGAACAGTGGAAAGAATTGGATTCACAAATTGAAAAATTCGGTATCAGAAATGCTACAACAACTTGTATCGCACCTACAGGAACAATATCAATGATAGCAGGTGCTTCAGGCGGTGTAGAGCCGTTGTTCGGTCTTGTATTTTCAAGATTAATTATGGACGGTACCGAAATGCTTGAAATTAATCCGATATTTAAAGATTATGCAGTAAAACACGGATTTTATTCTGAAGAATTAATGAAAGAAATAGCAAAAACAGGTTCTGTAGCTCATGTAGATAAAGTTCCATCAGATGCTAAGAAAATTTTTGTAACAGCTCATGATGTATCACCTTACTGGCACGTTAAAATGCAAGCAGCATTCCAACTTCATACAGATAATGCTGTATCTAAGACAGTAAACTTTGAAGAAAATGCAACTCGTGCAGATATAGAAGAAGCATATATCCTAGCTTATGAAAACAATTTGAAAGGAATTACAGTCTACAGAAATAACAGCCGCCAATTCCAGCCGATGAACTTGGACGCTAAAAAATCAGATGCTCAAATTGAAGCTGAAAAATCTATGAAAACAGTAGATGAAATTAAAGAAGAAACAGAAGAAGAATATAACCCAACAGGTGAAATTAAAACGGTTAAATGCCCCGAATGCGGAAATGAAATTCAAATGGCTGAAGGCTGTTTCATCTGTCTAAAATGCGGATATTCAGGTTGTTCATAAATTTGCATTTCTAGAATAATAATATAAAAAGGTATCAGAAATTCTGATACCTTTTTTAAAATAAGATGTAAATTTTCGTAAAAAATATTAAAAGAACTATCAAAAAATATATACTTTGATATTTATAATATATAAGTGTGTAAAAAGAAGGATTTACTATATGAAAACAGAAATGGTAAGTATTACAAATTCATCAGTTATCGGCGGTAACTTGGTTCAGCTAGATAATAAAAATCGCTATCATGTAACAGACAAAAACGGTAGAAAAAAAATCTTAACAAAAGATCAATTTGATAAAAATGTAAATGACAACATTGATAAAATAAAAAATAACGAAGAATTTGAATTTAAAAAACAGATGTCAACGACTCAAAAAACTATTTTTGCTTTAGGCACAATAGGAGTTATAAGTGCAATCTTTTATCATAAAAATATATTAAAATTCTTCAAAAATTTAAAAAGCAGTGAAAGCGGTAAAAAAATAGAAAAAGGGATTAAAGAAACAATAAATACCGTATCAGAAGCAGTAAGCAATCCAAAAACAACCGCAGAAAAAGTTGGAGATGCTGCAAAAAATCTTACCGAAAAAGGAACTACTGCTGTACTTAGTTTCCTTGACAAAACCTCAAATTTTTTAAAAGGGTTTAAAAAATAGAATTTAAAAATAATTTATAATAAAGCGGCGGCTTTTTTAATAAAAAAGCCGCCGCTTTACTTTGGATAGACTTTTATATATAATAATCAAGCAAAGGAAACCTAAAATGCCAACAGTAACAGCCGAAGAAAATATAAAAGAAATAGTCAAAGCAACAAACCTATCACACATAGCAATAATAATGGACGGCAACCGCAGATGGGCTAAATTACATAACTTACCCTCAGCATTCGGACATAAAAAAGGTGTAGATTCCTTAAAAGCTACAATGCGAGCCTGTGATGATTTTGGAATAAAATATCTGACCGTCTACGCTTTTTCAACAGAAAACTGGAACAGGAAACCTGAAGAAGTATCTTTTTTGATGGATTTACTTGGAACCACTCTGCAAAATGAACTTCAGGAAATGCATGAAAACAATGTTGTAATTTCTTTTATCGGAGATACTACAAAATTAAGCGAAAAATTACAAAAAATTCTAAAAAATTCAGTTGAAACAACCAAACACAACACAGGTGTAAACCTTCAAATAGCATTTAATTACGGAGCACGAGATGAGATAGTACATGCCGTCAAAAACATTTGCCATCAAGTGCAATCTGGAAAAATTTCTCTAGAAGAAATTAATGAAGCGACAATCACTAAAAATCTTTATACAAAAAACATACCCGATCCTGACTTATTAATCCGTACAGGAGGCGAAATGAGAGTTTCAAACTACTTACTATGGCAAATAGCATATTCAGAGCTTATAGTTACAAAAAGATACTGGCCTGAATTTAATAAAGATGCACTCGCAGAAGCCATTTTGGAATTTCATAACCGCCAAAGACGTTATGGTAAATAATCGGAGAAAACAATTTTATGAAAATAATAATTGCAACACAAAACCCGCATAAAGTCGAAGAAATAAAAGAAATTGCAAAACTTTTCAACATTACAGGTGTAGAATTTTCACCTATCGACAAGTCGTTAAATTTCAACCCTATAGAAAACGGAACAACGTTTGAAGAAAATTCGATAATAAAAGCGAAAGAAGCGAATAAATTAACAAAAGAATATACCCTTGCAGATGATTCTGGGCTTTGCACTGAAGGATTAAACGGAGCACCAGGAATACATTCGGCAAGATATGCGGACAGCCCGCAAAAAAGAATTGATAAACTACTTGCTAACCTAAAGGACTCAAAAAATAGAAAAGCAAAATTTGTATGTGCTATGACACTTATAAGTCCAAAAGGTGAAATATTATTTAAATCAATAGGAGAATGTAAAGGCGAAATCTCATACACCCAGTCAGGAACCCATGGATTTGGCTATGATCCGATTTTTATAGTAGAAAATACACAAAAAACAATGGCCGATATGACAGAAGAAGAAAAAAACAGACTATCTCACCGCAGTTTAGCTCTACAAAAGGTTTTCAACTACATACAGCAAGAAATGAATTTACCCAAGTAATATATTGCTTTTAAAAAATTCTTTTTGTATAATTAGATTGTTGCAAATGCAACATAAAATTAACAAGATTTGACTATTCAATAAACACGATTAGGGGAGAGCAAATGAAAAAAAATATAATAATAATATTGTCACTAATAATTGGTGCAATACTTATAAGATATGGTATCACAGTCTATAATGATATAAAAAGCGGCAAAGCTATGAAAAACAGACCCGCACCTCAAGTAGTTGTAGATACAGTAGAAGAAAAAAGTATAATTCGAACATATGAAGCCCCTGCCCGAGTCGTGGCAAAGTATCGAGTAGATGTTCTTGCACGCATATCAGGTTACTTAACCAAAAGTTATTTCAAAGAAGGTGACTATGTTCAAAAAGGTCAAACTCTTTTTCAAATAGAACCAACAGAATTTTCAAATGCTTCTAAAATGGCAAAAGCGAATGTTGCCAATTTAAAAGCACAATTAGCCTATGCAGAAAAGCAACTTGCAAGGGCTCAAGAATTAGTAGCAAAAGATTACATAGCAAAATCACAATATGACCAAATGCTTTCACAAAGAGATTCCCTAAAAGCTCAAGTTGCCTCCGCAGAAGCTAACTATAACGACAGTCAACGCATAATGGGCTATACAATGGTAAAATCACCAGTAGACGGCAAAGTAGGGATTATTAATGTCACAGTAGGTAACTATGTAACCCCCTCATCAGGAGCTCTAACCACAATTAACAGTACCAACCCGATATATGTAACTTTCCCACTTGATTCAAATGACTACGCAATTTTAGCAAACTCAGACGGGGAGCTGAATACAAACAGAAAAGTAGAATTATATCTTTCCAACGGTGAAAAATATAAATATGACGGCATACAGGATTTTCAAGACAACAAAGTCGACCAATCAACAGGTACAATCACAATGAGAGCAACTTTCCAAAATCCTAATAACGCTCTTATTCAAGGTGAATTTTTGACAGCAAAACTATATGCAAATAAACCCTCAAATGTACCTATAGTACCAGTAACAGCCGTACAGGAAAATCAAGCCGGAAAATTTGTCTACAAACTTGATGAAAAAGACTTACCACAATTAACATACATCAAAACAAAAGGTCAATCAGGTGATGCTTGGATTGTGGAAGACGGAGTAAAAAAAGGCGATAGAATTGTAACAGACGGCATTCAAAAACTAACCCCGGGACGTCCGGTTACTATTGTATCTAAAGAAGAAATGAAGAAAATTGAATCTGAAGAGAATTTATCAGAAAAACAATCAGAAGAAACTAAAAAATAATTACAATTAAAAAAGAAAGGATATAGTTTACTTAAAAGTAAACTAGAATTGTAAAATGAAAGAAACAAAGGGAAATTTATTTATACAGCGGCCAAAACTTGCAATAGTCATATCACTTGCAATAATCTTAGCAGGTATGTTAATGATAAATCTTCTTCCATTGGAAGAATACCCCTCAATTACCCCTCCTCAAGTTGTAGTAACTGCTACATATGCAGGAGCCAGCTCTGATGTTGTAGAATCAACAGTAGCAGCCCCTATCGAAGCACAATTGAACGGTGTAGAAGACATGATTTATATGTCATCTACCTCACAAAACGGTCAATATCAGTTAACATTGTATTTTGAAATAGGTTCAGACCCTGATATGGCTGTTGTAAACGTCCAAAACCAGCTTCAATTGGTAACTCCAAGACTTCCTGAGGACGTTAAACGGTATGGATTATCTGTAAAAAAATCCACCGGTGGACCCGGACTTATGATGATTTCCGTAAACTCCCCGACGCATACTTATGATTCTTTATACATTGCAAACTACGCTTCAATATACATAAAAGATGAGCTTGCCCGTATTAAAGGTGTGGGTAAAGTAACTGTATTCGGAACAAAAGATTATTCAATGAGAATATGGCTTGATGCCACTAAAATGGCAAATTTAGGCGTATCCATTTCAGAAGTAAATCAAGCAATACAATACCAAAACACCCAAAGTCCCGCAGGAGATTTGGGTGTAGAACCTATGAAAAATGCTCAACTTATTAAACTTACAATGAGAACTAAGGGCAGATTAAAAGATGTTAAAGAATTTGAAGATATAATCGTAAGATCAAAACCAGATGGCTCCCAAGTAAAATTAAAAGATATAGCAAGAGTCGAATTAGGTGCTGAAAGCTATTCTTATTTTTCAAGAATAGGCGGCAAAGATTCAGCAATTATCTCAGTGAGCCAATTACCCGAAGCTAATGCTATTGATTTATCAAACAAAATCAGAAAAAAAATGAAAGAACTTTCAAAAAGTTTTCCTCAAGGTATAGAATACAAAATACAACGTGATGAAACGACTTTTGTAAGAGAATCAATAAAAGAAGTTATAAATGCAATCGGTTTGGCAGTAATTTTAGTCGGGATTGTAACATATTTATTTTTAGGCAGTGCAAGAGCATCATTAATTCCGTTCTGTGCAATTCCGGTATCGTTAATCGGTGTATTTATATTTATGAATTTACTGGGATTTTCAATAAACCTGCTAATTCTTTTCGGACTTGTACTAGCAGTCGGTCTTGTAGTAGATGATGCTATTGTTGTACTTGAAAATACCCAACGCCATATCCAAGAAGGGAAAAATCCGACAGATGCCACTGAAATTACAATGAAAGAGGTATTCGGAGCTGTTCTTGCAACATCACTTGTATTGATGGCGGTATTTGTGCCGGTATCATTTATGGCAGGAATTACAGGGCAAATGTTCAGACAATTTGCACTTTGTATCGCCTCATCTATAGGTCTTTCAACTTTGGTAGCACTTACTTTAGCACCTGCACTTTGTTCTATGATTTTGAAAACAAACGAAGAACACAGTCATTTTGTTGTTATACAAAAGTTCGATGAATGGTTCAATAAAGTAAGAGATAAATATTTAATCGGAGCAAAATTCTTTATTGACTCACCTAAAGCGACAATTATAACATTTTTCATAATAGTTGCTTTTATAGGATTTATGGGACACATAATCCCTCAAGGCTTTTTGCCGACAGAAGATAAGGGTGCTATTTTTGCACAAATTCAACTTCCAGATGGTTCTTCAGCGTCAAGAACAAATATGGTAGCGAATGAAATTGAAGAAAAAATCCTAGATATCCCTGGCGTTGAAAATACAATTACATTGGTAGGCTACTCGGGAGAAAACACTGCACTAATCGTAGCAGAACTCGAAGAATGGTCAAAACGTAAAAGTAAAGAGCTTTCAATGCAAAGCATTATGAGCAAAATGCAAAAAGAATTCGGCAATTATCCGTCTGCGAAAATTGCGGTATTTTCACCTCCTTCAATTTCAGGTCTGGGTATGTTCGGAGGTTTTGAATATGAACTTTTGGATAAGGGAAACAGGACTCCTCAAGAACTTTATGATGAAGCTGAAAAACTTATAGCTGCAGCTAATAAAAATCCTGCATTTCAATTAGTATACACCTCATTTACTGCAAACCTGCCACAGTTATTGATTAATGTGAACGCTGACAAGGCTATGGCTCAAGGTGTTCAAATTTCTGAAATATACAGTGCACTTGCAGGATATTTCGGAAAATCCTATGTAAACGACTTTAACAAATATGGTCGTGTATATCGTGTATACTTACAAGCAGATTCTGAATTCAGAGAAAAACCAGCAGATATCAATAAAATATTTGTTAAAAATATCTATGGTACGATGGTTCCTTTAACATCAGTAGTTGAAGTAAAAGAGATTGTCGGACCATACAGCCTTACAAGATTTAATATGTATCCTGCGATTACAATTAACGGTATGACAAGACCAGGAGTAAGCTCAGGTGATGCTATGAAAATTATGGAACAGATTTCTGATGAAGTCTTGCCTGAAGATATGGGATATGCCTGGTCAGGAAGCTCTTTGCAAGAGCACGAATCCTCAGGTCAAATTCTTCCGATTATAGCAATGTCTTTAGTATTTGTATATCTGTTCTTAGTCGGATTGTACGAAAGCTGGATGCTTCCGATTGCTGTATTACTAATTTCACCTGTAGCATTGGTCGGAGCATTATTCTTCCAATACATAAGCGGATATTCACTGGATATTTACGCTCAAATCGGTCTTGTTATGTTAATAGGACTTTCTACAAAGCAAGCTATCTTAATTATTGAATTTGCGAAAGATGCACACCAAGAAGGAATGAGTATTAAAGATGCTGCAATGCAGGCTGCAAAATTAAGATTCAGGGCTGTAATGATGACAAACATTGCATTCATTTTAGGACTGCTACCACTTGTATTTGCAACAGGAGCAGGTGCTGCCAGCAGAAACTCAGTTGGTATGACTGTATTCGGAGGTATGATGGCTGTTGCTTTCATTGGAACCTTCTTAGTGCCTGCATATTATGTCCTAATTGAGCAATTTAAACAGAATATTCACATGCTGGTAAAAAAACATAGGGAAAATAAAAATAAGGATAATTAATAAATTATGCTAAAAAAATTAATTATATTAATTTTAATAATAAATATAGGACTCACTGTACAAGCTGAGCAAGTGAGTCAAGCATTTGGGAACTCAATCAATCCAAAAGAGTTCCCTAGAGCTGATGAAGTCTTGCCTAAAAAAGTTGATGATAAAGTAATAATTGAAGGATCTGTTAAAAAGAATATTGATCTTACCCTTGAGCGTTGTCTAGAAATAGCACTGGGAAACAATCCTCAAATTAACGCAGCTTTCCATGATGTCCTTGCATCTGATGCAAAAATTAAACAGGTATGGTCAAATTATTTTCCGCAATTCAGTTGGCAGACAGGATACACAAGGATTAGACAACTGCAATTGTCTGATGCATTAGGACAAAACTTAACTTTCAACTATTTTATTTTAGGTCAAATTACACTTCAGCAAATGCTCTATGATTTCGGTGTCACTCAAAATCAAGCAACAATAAGACGCTTAGAATATGAGGGTATGAAATCCACCTTATCTGAAACAATAAATAACGTAATTTACCAAACCAAAGAAGCCTATTTTAATCTTCTATACTCATATGAAAAAAAGCGTGTTGCCCAAACTACCGTATCACAATATACAATGTTTTATGACCAGGCTAAAGCATTTTATGAAATCGGATTAAATCCGAAAGTTGATGTCACTATTGCTGAATCTAATTTAAGTAATGCAAAATTACAATTAATACAAGCAAGCAATGCTGTAAATTTAGCTATAGCAAAATTAAACAATGTAATGGGTGTACCATTCATTGATGCCTACAATGTTCAAGAAAGGCTTAGATATGAGCCAATTGATATAACTTTAGACGGTGCTGTGGATATTGCACGAGATGCAAGACCAGATTTAAAATTAGCAGAAACAAAAGTAGAGACAGCTAAACAAACACTTAAATTAGTAAAAAAATCTTATTTCCCGACTTTATCAATAGAAGGACAGTATCAACTCGGTGGTAAAAGCTGGACATCAAATTACGGTTACAATTTAGGCGGATATTTAAACTTCCCGACTGTCAACGGAATGCTTATAAGAAACGAAATTAAAGAAGCAAGGTATCTCTATGATAAGGAATTAGCTAACGCTCAATATACTCAAAACCAAATTTATCTTGAAATACAAAATGCCTACCTTACCCTTGTAGAAAAGAAAAACCAAATACCTGTTGCAATTTTGCAGGTAAAACAGGCAAAAGAAAATTATGAATTATCATATGGCAGATACAGAGTAGGTGAAGCTGATCCTATAGAGTTAAAAGAAGCTCAAACAACTTATCAGACAGCTCAACTGAATTATTATGGAGCTTTATATGAGTATAATTCCGCAAAAGCAGCTCTTGAAAAAGCTATCGGCAAAAATTTGGTAAGCAAAGCTGATGAAGATATTGAACTTGAACTTGATGAGGATATTAAAGCTGAAAAGTAATTTTTATAGTAAATGCTCCAAAAAAGCATTTACAGACATCAATTTACTTTTATCATTTTTAATCAAGTTTAATCGTGAATTTATTTCGTATAAATAATCCTCATTAGTATATTCTTCTTTAAAATTAAACAAATCAGGCAAAGAAACCTTTAACGCATTAGCTATATTCACAATATTATCAGGAGAGGGAAAATATTTACCCGTTTCAACTGAGCTTATACTGTTTATTTCCACTCCGACAAGCTCTGCAAGTTTTTCTTGAGTTATTTTATTTATTTTTCTATATTTTTGTATATTTTTGCCTAACGCTTTTTTTAAATACATATACCGCCTCATCTCTAATTTTAGAGATGATTTTTCAAAATAACACACTGCAATAATTGTATTTTATATTGATTTTTACAAGCAATACTTGTATAATCTATAGCGTTACATATAAAAAATACAGGAGAATAATAGTGAAACATGTAAAAAAAGCCTTTACACTTTCTGAAACTCTTATTACTATAGGAATTATAGGGATAATCGCTGCAATGACTTTGCCTGTAATAACTTCAAAAGTTGAAAAAGCGATATTAAAAAACCAAATTAAAAAAAATTACTCAATACTGTCACAAGTATTACAAAAGGTTATGTTTGAATACGGCGACGGGCTGGTTATTGAATCAGGCTTCGGGTTCAAAGAATTTAATGATGCATTTTTATCTAACTTAAAAATAATCCAAATCTGTGATAAAAATGCTCTTTCAAAAGGTTGTATCCCAAAATACACAGGACTTAACATATCAGGCTGTACTGCATTTAACGAAAACGGAGTATACAACAACCGCACGGTATACATTCTTAACGACGGCTCTTTTATAATTCCATATAACGCAGATTGGAGAAGTTTATGGCTTGTGTAGATGTGAATGGGAAAAAAGGTCCTAATAAAGCAGGGTATGATCTTTTTGAAGTAATATTGGACGAGAACACTCTAAATCCCAAAAATACAAAAACTCTGCGTTATATAGGCAAAGGCTGTCTAAATCAAGGCAATCCGCCACCTGTAAAAGACGGACTTGATGATTTCAAAAATATCGACAATTGGTAAATCAACATCAAACCTTCACCACCTGTACTTCCAGCTCTAGCAAGTCCGTGCTCTGGCTTGCCCCGCTAATATGCCGCTCAAAAGTCTTCAAGTACCTTATCGCGAAACTTTTTCAGACAGTTAACATTTGTTAACAAATAGAGGTAACAAAAAGCAATTTTTAAATATTTATATACTTTATATATATGTAAGATATAGAGAAGAGAATTAAGAAAGAGAGCTAAAATGTTACCAACTACTACAGGATCAAAAAACGATACTAACGGAAACGGACAGTTTGGAACTTTAATAAGAAAAAGAACAAACAGAAAAAATAAACGCGGTTGTTCTTATGAAGATTATACATTTTTAGATAAAAATGACAAAAGAATGAGATTTAACAATGCAAGAGATCCGATTTATTATGTATTTGAATGTATTGAAAACAGACCGGTATCAACACTTGCAAAAGAATTTGTTAAAGATACATTCTTTGAAATCACAAATTTTGTATCAAAAGTCGTTGCATAATTAATAGGAAAAGAAGGAAAATAAAAAAGATGGAATTTAAATTCCATCTTTTTTAATATTCAAAAACATAGCCTCACTACTTATGCTACGGTTTCACTTGATCTACTTTATCAAACTTTTATTTCCAAGGGTAATCCCCTCTTATTTCCCAACCATCTTCCATCAATCTTTTGGCACAACATTCTCCGGTACCATTTATACTACAAATTCTATCGACTGTACTTTCAGAAGAATTATAACAATAGGGCATTATCACGTTATTTTCAGTTGGCACAAAAAGGAATACATCTATCCCATATTGATTAGGATTTTTAGGACCATTAATATCTACCCAAATAGCTTGAAATCTATTATCAACTTCACCTG
>CASGAK010000132.1 GCA_949299435.1 uncultured bacterium | reverse complement strand
TTAATATGGAATCAGGCATTAGACCAAAACTTGCTGTCGTTAAGTAAGTGTGGTAACAGCAAGAAGTTTTTAAGAAGTTGAGAGCATCAAAAAGAGCGGGTAAAATTTACCCGCTCTTTTTTTGTAAAATTTAATTTATAACTCCCAAGGTTTTATTAAAAATTTCACAGCTCGCCCAGCAATATGTTCTTGCATCGCATACTCCACATCTTTAAGTCCTAAGGTACCTGTGATTAATTTTTCTACTTCAACTTCCCCTGATGCAATATAATCAAGTGCTTGCCTAAAATACTGCGGAGTATGATGAAAAACACTCATTAAGCGTATATCACCATAGTGCATTTTAGTTGTATCAAAAGTAACCGTAGAACCTGATTTGCAGCCGCCAAAAAAGTGCACCGTTCCACCAGGACGGACGAAGGAAAATATGCGTTCCCAAATTTCAGGAAGTCCTACACATTCTACTGCGACATCTAAGCCTTTATGCTCCTCAGTAAAGTCCATAAAAATCTTTTCAGGATTCGGGTATCTCGTCAAATCCACAATATCGTCAGCATGTGCAAATTCCTCAGCCAATTTAAGTTTTATAGGATTTCTGCCTGCCACGATAACTTTAGCACCCTTAAGTTTTGCAAGTCTTGCAAACATAAGCCCTATAGGTCCGATTCCTATAATACCGACAGTTTGACCTTTTGTAATTCCTGTTCTTTCCACACCATGCACGACATTTGCAAGCGGCTCGCAAAATGCCGCTTTATCAAAACTTAAATCATCGGGCAAAATCAGTGTATTTTTTTCGACAATTCTTGCAGGAACTGTAATATATTGAGCATAGGCACCATTAAGCAAGTCCAAATTTTCACAAAGATTATATTCACCCCGTCTGCAATAGAAACAATTTCCGCAAGGAGCAGAATTTGCACACACAACCCTATCACCGACTTTGAATTTAGTTACCCCATGTCCCACTCGCTCTATAATCCCAGAAAATTCATGTCCAAAACCTGATGGAACATTTTTAATAAGTACAGGGTGACCGCGTCTGTAAGTTTTTACATCAGTTCCGCAAGTCAAAGCAGACATAACTTTTACAACAATTTCCCCTTGCTCGGGAGGTTTTACCATCACATCTTCATATCGTACATTCAGTGGTCCGTAATATTGTATCGCTTTCATTGATTAATCCTTTTTATTATGAAATTTTTATATATGCTTTCAAAATTCGGTTTGATATGGTATCTTCAAATGCCTTGTAAATATTATCAAAATTATATACAGTTGACAAACCCTTAACTTTAACTTTACCTGTACACAAAAGCGATAAAGATTCTTTCAAATCCGACGGGGCGGGAGAATAACTTCCAAGTACGGTCAACTCACGATAGTAAATTTCATTATTTGGGTAGCCGAAATTTTTAGGGGTACTCGCAAACACAAGTATTTTACCGCCGTTTCTAACCATTTTAAGAGCAAAATCAATTGCTTTATCCGCACCTGATGTCATAAACACCGCATCTACACCATAATTATCGGTTTTCTCAAAAATATATTTTTGTGTTTTATCAAAATCTGATGAATTTATTGCATCTATTTGGAAATTTTTTAACAAATCAACTCTTTCACTCAAAAGATCACAGCCTATCACATTCATACCAAACGCTTTAAGAGCTTGAGCCATTAAAATCCCGATAGAGCCAAGACCAACTACAAGAACAGTTGAATTTTCTCTCAACTCAGCACGGTGCACCGCTCTCACACAACACCCCAAAGGTTCATAAAAAGATCCCTCTATTTCATCAAGATTTTCCGGCAATAAATGAGCGACATTCAACAAATGCTCCTCAGATAAAAAGACATATTCACTAAACCCTCCGGGCATAATGTTTGTACTTTTAAAATGCTTACACATTGACACATTCCCTGATTTACAAAATATGCACTGCCCACAAGGAATATGGTGTGAAGTAACAATTTTATCCCCAGGTTTAAAATCAGCAGATGAATTAATTTCTATAATTTCAGCAACAATTTCATGCCCCAGCACAGTACCGTTTGGTGAAATTTTTTCTCTAAATTTAACTATATCCGATCCACAAAGTCCGCAGCCTAATACTTTTACCACTGCCCCCATTCGCCTGTCTAATTTTATATCATCAGTTTTTTTAATCGTAATTTTATCATCATCTATAACTGCAATTTTCATACAATCCCTCTTCACATAAATTTTAACACAAACTTGCGAAACTGTTAAATAGAATATATAATAAGAATATGACACGTATCCGAAAATTAACTTGTTTTGACTATCCTAAAATAAAAAAGATGATCTCATATTTAGGTTCTTCTGAGGGTGAATTTTTCTATAAAGCACTTTTAAATGAGCCATTCGGGATTATCAGCTCAATATTGCCTTTGAAATACAAATTCTTAAATGAATCCTACATACTACTAGATGGCAAAGAAATTTTAGGGATTATCACTATCGAGCCTGCGATAGGAAACCCTTATAAAATTAACATTACAAGACTTGTATTTCAAAACAACCTCTATGATGCAGGCAAACAGTTAATTGATTTTGTAACCTCAAAATACTCTGCAAAAGGTGCAACCTCTTTCATTGTATCAGTAGATGAATGTCATGATGAATTATTAAAACTTTTTACAGATGGCTGCGGATTCAGGCAGTGTGCAAGCGAAACTCTATGGAAGGTCGAAAATTTTGAAAAGTCAAAAGAGATTCCTTGCGGATTCAGACCTTTCAACAACAGTGATGCTAAATATGTTTGTAAACTATACAACAGCGAAATCGAAACTATTTATAAAGCATCTTTGGAAAGAATTAAACAAGAATTTGAAGATCCAATTTTAGGAGGATATTCACAATTTTACAAAAACAGATATGTACTTGAAGAACCTGTACATAAAAAAATTATCGCATACTTATCCATTACAACAAGCGATAATAACAATTTTATAATTGATTTTGTAACTAATGACGGCTACGAAATTTCTTATGATTATATATTAAAATACGCAATTTCTGAAATCGACAGAAGAAGAAGTGTATTTTATCCTTTTATCAAGCAAAAGAATTACGCAAAATCAACTGAAAAGCTGGGGGGATATTTAAAGAACAAAAATTATATCCCAATACAAAACCAAATTTTGCTCGTAAAACATTTTTACCGCCCTGTAAAGACAGCAGAAAATGCAATCCAAGTGTTTTTATTCGGTGAAAACAGTAAAATTGCTACTAATTAAAATATCAGATATGAAAGATGTGTCATTTGACGCTATTTACAGCTATAATTTATATGGATAATCATCTTTAAATTCCCAATTATCAATTTCTAATAAATTTGAGCAGTAAGACTTACTCACTTGTTCAGTGTTAGGATCTTCTTTACATTTTTTCATAGCATCTTCACGAGAATTTATACTCCACTGAGCATAAGTTCCGAACGCTTTTTTATTTTTATGATATAACTCATTTTGTGGATATGGACAAATTAAAAATACAAAAATATCACGTCCTGATAAATTAGGTTTACTATCTCCATTAACATCAAAACTCATAGTAATACACGCTCCACTATATAACATAACAGAGGTTGAATCGGCAAAATATACTTTCATATTTGCATTACCGGGACTGAACTGATCAATCTTAGTAACTGTATTTAAATATTTTTTCAAATACCGATTATAAAATTTAACAACCTCAGCATTAGACTTGGCAATATCTACATTACCATTATCGTCTTTCACAACACCGGCTTGTGTCCAATAAATAGCTGAACCGTTTTCCAATTCAGACATTATAATTGCCTGTTCCATTGTACTTACAAACTTTTTCAACCTTGCTGATGCCTCTTGACGTTTTGTATTCTGAATAACTGCAGGTAAAGTCATTGCAGCTATTATGCCAATTATGCCTAAGGTTATTAATACTTCAGCTAAAGTAAATCCCAAAAACTTTTTTAAAACACTTACTGGAGCGTTATTATGAGGTGCCCCCCCCCCCCGTAATTCCTCTCATAGTCTGCATTTCCAGCTCCTTTCGTTTTCTACTGAGTTTTAATCATCTATTTGATTATTATAAACTACTATGATTTATCATGCAATACCAATGTATCACTTCTTTTTTTATTTGTGTTAAAATTAACTCAAGGAGTATAAAAGAAAGAAGTGTTTTAAATGAATGAATTGAAAATTTATCTTAACAAAGATATTGATACAGATTTGATCAAATCTAAAAAAATAGCAATCATCGGCTTTGGCTCTCAAGGATACGGACAGTCTATGAATTTAAAAGATTCTGGCTGCGATATCGTATTAGGACTAAGACAAGGCGGAAAAAGTGATGAAAAAGCTAAAAAATATGGATTTAAGACTATGTCTATCGAAAATGCCGTAAAATGGGCTGATATTGTACAAATACTTATTCCTGACGAAATCCAAGCTGAAGTTTTTGAGAATCAAATTAAACCGAATATGAAAAAAGGTCAATATTTGATGTTCTCTCACGGATTTAACATTCATTTCAAAAAAATCGTAGCACCAGAGGGGATAAATGTAATTATGGTAGCACCGAAAGGTCCCGGTCACACTGTAAGAAGTGAATACGAAGTCGGCAAAGGTGTACCATCATTGATTGCGGTATATCAAGATGTAACAGGAAATTCAAAAGATATCGCTCTATCTTACGCAGCTGCAATCGGAGCAGGTCGGGCTGGAATTATTGAAACAACATTCAAAGAAGAAACCGAAACTGATTTATTCGGAGAACAAGCCGTCATCTGCGGAGGTATTAGTGCTCTTATTAAGGCAGGGTATGAAACTCTTGTAGAGGCAGGCTATTCACCTTATATGGCCTATTTTGAAACTTTGCATGAAATGAAACTCATTGTCGATTTGATAAATGAAGGCGGACTTGCTGATATGAGATATTCAATTTCTAACACTGCAGAATATGGCGATATGACAAGAGGACCTAAAGTTATTGGAGAAGAATCCAAAAACGCAATGAAAGAAATTTTAAAAGATATTCAAAGCGGTAAATTTTCAGATGAGTTTATGAACGAAATGAAAAGCGGCTGTAAAAAGTTTAATGAATTACGCACACAAAACCGCGAACATTCAATTGAAAAAGTCGGACAAGAAATTCGCTCTTCTTTTGTATGGGGAAAAGATAAAAAAATTATAGACAGAGATAGAAATTAAGGAAAGGCGGCATTACAAAATTTAGTAAGCCGAATTGTAAAAATGTTCAGTACAGATATAATATATGAAGTAGTAATATTTTCAGTAGGCGACACCAAAGCAGGTACAAAAATGGGCAAACTGCAGCTTCGAAATACAGAAGATGACAGCTTGTTAAACTGTATTCTTTGGGAAGAAGCCCTAAACAGAATGGACAGTAAATTATTTAGATGCGGAAATCTTTTGCGTATAGTATCAGGATCATTCAACGAAAAATTCAATAACTGTCTTATTAATGCTCTTGAACTCGTAAAAGAAGCCAAAATGGGACTTAATGAAACCGAGCAGGAAGTATATTTTAAAGAATTAACATCATACTTTGAAAAAATAAGTAATGAAAAACTTAGAAACTTTTTGAAAAATTACTTTGAAACCCACAAAGAGATAATAAAAATAGCCCCAGCCGCAAAACTTATGCATCACAACTACATAGGCGGGTTGCTTGTACACACGGTGGAATGTCTTAAATTTGCAGAACTTAATATGAATGCAATGGACTACAAGCCCAATAGGGATAACATCTATGCTGCCTGCATTCTTCATGATATCGGGAAAATTTTCGAATATACAATCGACTTAGAAACAGGGCTGATTGATTATGATGAAGATTTTAGAAAAGAATGGATTACTCATTCTCAATACGGATTTTCAATATGTATGACCCAAGGCTTTAAAGAAGTTGCTAAAATGATAGCAGCCCACCACGGACGTGCTGAATGGGGTGCGATAATAGATCTTAACGAAAGAGATTTAGAACCGGAGTTGTATTTAATTCATTTAATTGATAATATGTCTGCAAAGTTCGGGAAAATAAATGCCTCAATGCTTGAAGCATAATTTATAACTGGCACTCAAAAAATTTAAGAAAGAGGTCAAAATTTGTCTAAACTAACAGAAAAACATAATTTAAAAGGAACATTAATCTGCGTCGAAGGTATAGATGGCAGCGGAAAATCAACCCAATTAGCACTTTTACGAGATTGGCTCAAATCAATCGGTCAAGATGTCATTTTTACCGAATGGAATTCATCTGAATTGATAAGTCAGACAACTAAATTAGCCAAGAAGAAAAATATGCTCTCACCAAGAACTTTTTCGCTATTACACGCAGTAGACTTTGCAGACAGATTAAAACAGGTAATTGATCCTGCTTTAAAAGCCGGCTTTATAGTGCTTGCTGACAGATATGCATACACGGCATTCGCCCGAGATGTCGCAAGAGGTGTAGACCCTCAATGGGTAAGAAAAGTATATGATTTTGCAATAAAACCTGATTTAGCAATATATTTTGATATTAATCCTAAAGTTTCAATGGAAAGGATTTGCTCAAATCGAGCCCCAAAATTCTACGAGGCAGGTATGGATTTGAAACTCAGCAACGATCCTTATGAAAGTTATATGATATTTCAAACACGCGTAATAAAAGAGTATCAAAAAATGGTAAAAGAATTCGGGCTTGTAAAGATAGATGCCATGGATTCTATACATAAAAAGCAGGTCGAAATAAGAGAAATGCTTAAAAAAGTTCTAGAAGCTAAAGGAGTGGTGCTGTAATGGAAAAATTCAAGAAAAAACACAATTATGAAGGACTGCTTATCGTAATAGAAGGAACAGACGGCAGCGGAAAATCTACGCAGCTAGAACTTTTAAAACGTGCAATAGAGGATCAATCCTATGGCGTGATGGTATCAGAGTGGAAAACTTCCAGATTAATTGCAAATGTAATTGATGATGCAAAAGATAGAAATTTATTAAATGCAACAACCTACAGCCTTTTATATGCTGCAGATTTTGCTGATCGTTTGGAAAACACGATTATTCCGGCTTTAAAATCGGGTTTTATAGTTCTTCTTGACAGATACTACTACACCGCTCTTGCTCGAGATGTTGTAAGGGGACAAAATATCGAATGGGTTAAAAATTTGTATGAATACGCACCTGAACCTGATTTGATATTTTACCTCGATATGCCTGTAGATGTACTTTTAAAAAGGATTATAGGTACAACTGGTTTGGATTTTTACGAAAGCGGTCGTGACGTCGGATTTTCTACGGATTTTTATAAAAGTTTTGAAATTTATCAAAAAAAATGTCTGGAACAGTATAATGATATGAAATCTGAATACAATTTCATAAGCATTGACGGCACTAAACCTATAAATGAAATTCACAAAATTATGAAATCCGAAGTCCAAAAAATTCTTGACTCTGGGGTTATGTATTAAAAATACGAATACCTGTTTTAAAGGTTTTTCAAGGCTTTGTAAAGCAATAAACATAAAAATTTACGTAATGAAACATTTTGAGCCATAACTCAAAATTTATGATAAATTAAGAATAGTAAGTGAGACAAATACACAGTTTAAGGAGATTAATGAATGTCTGAATACTTGAGCAAAGAAGAGATTAAACAATGGAGAAGCTCATTAGAAAAGATTACATTAGAAGAATTTGCGGCAAGGTTGGGTAAAAAAATAGAAGAAGCAAAGCCGACAAATGATTTAATTGATATAGTGTTAAAGGGTCAACCGGTTGTATCAACTGCAGAGGATTGGCTTCCTTCTAAAGCTGAAAGATTAAGTTCTATAGCTGACAGAGCCTATGAAAGAGAAAGAGAAATTTCGCCATCACCTTTTTCAATTTCAAATCTAAAAATAGACGTGGAAAATGAACAAAAATCAAAATCAGAAAAAACAGTAAAAAATAATACTTCTAAAAATATAAAACCCAAAGAAGTAAAATCATCAGCAACTAAATCAGCAAAGAAAACTGTAAAGACAAAACAAACACCCGCTACGGCATCTCAAAATAAAAATATTTCTAGAGATGAAATCAGAATCGTATTTAAAAAAGCACTTACAGACAGAGAACAAAAAGTATTTGATTATTTCTTAGAAAATAATAACCAAATTGTATACGCAAAAGATTTAGCAACTCTATTAGAATTACCAAGAGATTATGTATACAAATACATAAAAAATCTAAGAGCTAAAATCGAAGGTGATAAACTTAAAAATGCCGATAAAGGCGGATTCATTCTAAACGTATAAATTAGATAATATACAAATAACAAATAAAGGCACCGAATTTTAGAATAATTCGGTGCCTTTATTTGTTATCCATAATCATTTACTCATTAATATCTTTAACTTTAGCCGCAATAATTGCAGAAACTAAAAGGCATAACGCACCAATAATAAATACATACTCCCAATGGTGGTTAATATTCTGAGTACCAGCTACCATAAAAGAGCACTTGGAAATAAACCATGCTACAAGTGTACAAACAAAAACTTGCGGACCGGCAATGAATATATTGAATATACCCATAACAGACCCTTCAGTACCTTTTTTTATATATTGAGAAAGCATCGCAAACGGTAAAGCACAAATACTTGCCCAGCCTATACCAGCAAGCCCCATTAGAGCAGCAACAACAAAAGTAGATTTTGCAAAAGCCATTCCTAAATAAGCTATTACCATTGAAATAAGAGATATTATATGTACTTTTTTATTTCCGTATTTTGCAGACAAAACACCAATTGGTATTGCAACAACAAAACATATTAAATTAAAAATAGCAAAACAAATTGATGAAAAATTAGTACCATCAGTCACAGCACTCATAAAATGAGCTTTTGTTAAAGCATCAGCCGCAGACAAGTCAGGCACATTATAAATTGTATGGATAGAATACTGTGTAAAATTAATTAATAAACACATTGTACCAATCCAAGTAAAAAATTGCATAAGACAGATTTTAGATACCTCAGGTGACATTGCGAAAAAGTTTTTTAAAGAATCCCAGAATGACTCCTCATTTTTTTCAGCCACATGAGCAAGCTCGACATCTTTACGAATAGAATGTTCTTTAATCGTAATACAAGTCCAAAGCATTGCAAGAGTAAAAGCAACCGCAGCCATTATAAATTGAGCATTAATTGACATTTGATAATCAAAAGCCCATTTCAAAAAAGGAGCTGTCCCTGCTGCAACAACAGAGCCAAGTCCTATCGCTAATGAAATAAAAGAATTAGCGATTGAATGCTGCTCTTGCGGTACAACATCAGGAATTAAGGCTCTATAAGGACCTTGAGCTATATTAAT
>CASGAK010000131.1 GCA_949299435.1 uncultured bacterium | reverse complement strand
GTACAATTCTTCAAGTTTTTTATCTATGTCATACTCTGTAATGTCTTTATTTTTTTCTATGTATTCTCTGATTTCATACATAGTTTTATCTGTATTTGAAAACGCATTTTTTAAATGTTTAATTTCAGAATCTGTTTTTACGGTCCTCATCTGCTGCACAGGATTTTCTTTAATTTGACGCACTTTTTTGCCAAGTAAATTGTAATCATAGCCTGTAATAGTCGATTTATCAACATATACGACGTCAGAAGTTATGTATTTATCAAAATCTTTTATTTTTTCACCTGTAAATAACATATCCGAACATTTTGTAATTAATGCTTTGGCTGTTATTTTTGAAGAATATTCCCTTGAAAAATCCCGTTTATTATACAAATAAGTTACATCTTCCAAATTGGTAAATAAAATACTCTCGTTTATTGCAAGCGTTTTTTGAATTTTAGAAATTTTTTCTTCTGAGCTGCAACCTGAAATTTCGTCATCTATATCTTCGATTTCGCCGAAATTTACAGGGGAAGTATCTATACCGTCTGCGGCAAGCAGTTTTATTTTAAAAAGTTTTTCCATCATCTCAATACGGGTTTGAGAATTCTTTTTAGAACATACTCCAACTGTCGCATTTTGCGGAATCCTTTTGGACATTTCTGTCAACACTGACTGTCCTGCGATTAACTTCACTACAGTCACTATAGCTGGATCAACCTCCAGATCCGCCTGAATATGGTATCTGCCATCTACAAAAAGATATAATTTATCAAATCCCAAAAGAGCATCACCTGTAGAACCCGAAAAACCGGTCAAAAGATATCTTGCATTCTCAGACAGTTCATTGTATTCCACCAAAAATTCATTTGTGGAATTTACCAGTAAAAAATCAACTTTTTCTGATTTCATAAACTCTCGGGCTTTTAAGATGATATCATTCATTAGATTTTACCTGTTACTTTAATCAAATGCCAACCAAATTGAGTTTCAACTACTGCTAAATCATCTACATCTGCATCAAAGCAAGCATCTTCAAATTCTTTTACCATTTCACCGCGTCCGAAATAACCTAAATCACCGCCGTTTTGTCCTGAAGGACATAGTGAACATTTTTTTGCCAAGTCTTCAAAAGACTCTCCCTTTGCAAGCATTTCTTTCAATGTATTTATTTGATCTTCTGTTTTCACCAATATATGACTTGCTCTTACTTCTGATGTCATTATTTTCAACTCCTTTACTAACTATACAACTGTGTATTTTATCAAAAACATATCTTTTTATCAATTAATTCGAATTTTGCTAATAAAAAAGGCTCTATGATATCTCATAAAACCTTTTTTATTATTTACTATTAATTAATTTCTATACTTATGCAACTTCGATAGCACCAACAGGGCAAGCATCTGCTGCTTCTTTTACGCAATCTTCGTTTGCTGCAACTGCTGATTGATCTACTACTGCTACATCTTCTACTTTGAATACGTCACCGCAAATTGATTCGCAAGCTCCGCATGCTATACATGAATCATTAACTTTTACGTTCATTTGTTTTCTCCTTATCTTATTTCGACTTTGTGAAATAAATTTCACATCTTTATTATATATCAAAAATTTTACTTTGCAAGGGTACGTATACGATTTGCGATATAGTCGAACCCGACTATTTTCCCTAAATTTTCAGGTTTTACCCCTTTGCTATATATCAATAACGGTACCATCTCTCTTGTATGATCAGTTCCTGGCACCGTCGGATCACAGCCATGGTCTGCGGTTATTATTAGCAAATCATCTTCATGTAATTCAGGTAAAATTTTCGCCAAATAACTATCCACTTCTTCTATTGCTTTACCATAACCTTTTGCATCATTTCTGTGACCGTAGAGCATATCAGTATCCACAAGATTTGTGAAAATTAAAGTAAAATCCTCTCCGCCCGAATAATCAGGGTAAGCTATTTTTTCTAAATCAAGTTCGTTTTTTACAGCTTTCAATGTAAGCTCGAGTCCTTCACGATTTGAGCCTGTATGAATTGCATGGGTAATACCTGATTTTGAAAATATATCTTCTATTTTTCCGATACCAATTACTTGAGCGTTGTTTTCTTTTAATTCATTTAATAAAGTCCGCTTTGGCACCATTGAATAATCACGTCTGTCTTTTGAAATTCTTGTAGGTTTTCCGTCTATTATTTTGTAGGGACGTGCAATCACTCTGGATACGTTATAATTTCCGTCATCTAGAATTTTTCTTGCTTTTTCACACCAATCGTACAAAGTATCAAGCGGTATTAAGTCAGTATCCACAGCTATTTGAAAAACACTGTCCGCACTTGTGTATACAATCGGGAATTTTGTTCTGTGGTGTTCTTCGTTTAACTTTTCAATAATTGCCGTACCGCTAGCTGGACAATTTGCAAGGACACCGCCACAGCCCGTTTCTGTTAAAAATTTGTCTATAAGCTCTTTTGGAAATCCATTTGGGAAAGTAGCAAAAGGTACTTCAGATACCAGTCCTGCAATTTCCCAGTGACCTGTCGTTGTATCTTTACCTTTTGACTTTTCTATTAACGTTCCATATTGTGCTATAGGATTCTCTACAGGTGAAATACCTTTAAAATCCTGAATATTACCAAGTCCCATACTTTCCATTACAGGCACGTTAAGTCCGTTATTAAACTCACATACGTTTTTCAAAGTATTACATTCGGGAATATCATTAAAATCCTTGCAATCAGGCATTGCTCCTATTCCCATACTGTCTATTACTATTACTATCGCTCTTTTCAATTTTTCACTCCTGTACACTATTACATTAATTATTATATGTCATCGTGCAATATTTACAATAGCATAAGCATTAAAATCTACTGAGCCGTAAATAATCTTTACCTGAGACTCGTTTTCCTGCAATAGTTTTACAAAATTAATTTCTTCCTCGTTAAAATCGCTGTTTGTTTCGACTGCGGGTAAATTAGCCAGTAAATTATGTGCTTGATACAACTTTAAATATACCTTACCGTCTTTTTTTTCACCTGACACTTGATAATGACCTATTGGCAGTATTACATCTTCCTGCAATGACAAATTTAGAGGAATCAAAAGTATGGGTAATTCTTTAGGAATCTTTGACAAAAATTGAGTTTCATTACTTTGCTGATAAGATTCACCGTTTCGCAAAAGTCTGTCTTTTGGCTTTTTAGGTTTACCTTTTTTGCTTTCTATAGCCTTTTCAAACTCCTCATCTGTTACTGGAGTCTGTCCATATACATTTGTATCACCGAAATTGTCCCACAAATCACCATCTTCCGCATAAGATATCCCTGATGTCATTAGGTAAGCTATAAAAAATATCAAAAAAAACCTTTTCATACTTTTATCATAAGGATTTTTAAATTAAAGTAAACATCTTTTTATAGGATTTAGATTTTAACTGCAAAATAAAACCGCCCTTTGCCGGACGGTAAATTTATCACTAAACACGAGATATATAGAAACACACACGAGTATTAATTTTACCCCATATAGCCTGACAAAAGCTCTTGAGATAATGCTGAAAGTCGCATTTTTTGCAAGGCTCTCAATTCTGTTTGTCTGATACATTCCTTTGTGACTCCGTAGATATTGCCGATTTCTTCCAATGTCAATTTGGCTGCGTTTCCTAAACCATAACGCATTTTTACTACATCTTGTTCTCTTTCTTTCAGAGTCGAAATTACTAAATTTATGTCACTTTTTAGGTTTTCATACTCTACATTAGCTGATACTGATGCATTTTCATCTTCTAGAATATCTGCTACATTTAATTCTTTTCCATCTGCTCTTTCCAAGCCACGTTCAATAGAAATCGTTTTAGTGTAGGCTGATAAAAAAGTTTCTATCTTATCAGGTTCTATATTCATTTTCTTTGCAACATCATGATTTTTTACCTGACAATTATACTCTTTCTCCATAGCTGCCTTTACTTTTGAAAATTTTGATAGAGTCTCCTGAATATATACAGGAATTTTCATACAATGTGACTGTTCTGATATTGCTTTGAACATAGATTGTTTAATCCACCAGCTTGCATAGGTAGAAAATTTGTAACCTAATTTATAATTAAATTTTTCAACAGCTATCATTAGACCTAAATTACCTTCTTGAATTAAATCTACCAATGGTAAGTTAGTATTATGTATAACTTTTTTTGCTATTGAAATTACAATCCTAAGATTTGATTGTACAAGTTTTTTCTTTGCTTCTGCGTCACCTTCTTTTACTCTTTTTGCAAGTTCCTTTTCTTCTGTAATTGTAAGTACAGGATAATTAGAAATCTCTCTTAAATAATCTGTAAATTCACCGCTTCCATACATCAAAACCTCATTTTTTGCAGGGTTTGACTTTACCTTCTTTAATTTCACAGGCATATTCTTGCTCATACTCTTTTAAACTCCTTATTTTATTTTGTACACGAGAACAACATTACACTGATTTTGAAATTATAGTATATATTAAGTATATACTATAATATATACTTTTTCAAGTGGGTTGTTAAGTTTTATTAAGGTTTAAAAAAAAAACATGTTTGGTGTATAATGTAGCATATAGGAGGATATTATGAAAAAGAAAATTATAATCACATTAGCGATATTACTTGCTGTAATATTTACATCTGCAGCAGGTTTTGCAGTTGCGACAAATGCTTTAGGCAAAAAAGAAAAACCTTCAGATTACAAAGTTGGAATTTCTTATGAGCAAGCTCTTGAAAGTAACAAGCCTATGGTAGCTTTATTTTACGTTGATTGGTGCGGATATTGTTTAAGATTTATGCCTAAGTTCAAAGCATTAAGTCTTTTATACGGCACAAGATTTAATTTTGTCATGATTGATGTTGAAAACCCAGCTAACAAAGCACTGGTTGAAGATGTTGCTTTAACCGGTTTTCCAACAGTATATATCATAGATCCGAAATATGATAACAGGGTTTTAATTAACAATGCAATTTATCAAAACTTCCAAAAGTTTAAAGTCGAATTAAACAGATATTTAAGAATTAGAGGACTTTTGGATAAAGCAGATAAATAAAAAATAGGGACTTTTGATAAAGTCCCTATTTTAAATAAAAAAAAGACCTTGATATATTTATTCAAGGCCTATCCGTTTAAATAAGAAGAGAGAGCTTTATATAATTATAATAAGTATCTTATTCCCAAAAAGTTGCTATTTTTTATTACTCTAGTTAATAAAAATTAACAAAAGAAAGAAAAGTATGAAAGACATTCAAAATTTAAAGGACGAAAGAAACGTAGACATTCAAAAAGTGGGCATAAAACATCTTGAATTACCACTAATAATTCAGAGAAAAAACAATTCCAACCAGGTTGTCTGTGCAAAGGCAAAGGTTAATGTATCTTTACCAAGAGATTACAAAGGGACACACATGTCGAGATTTGTCGAAGTGATGACTGAGTGGAGAAACAAAAACCTTTTGGGAGTTGATATTAAAGGCTGCCTGGAAGAAATTATAAAAAGACTTGAAGCTAAAAGCGGAGATTTAGAATTTACATTCAAGTATTTTATTGACAAAAAATCACCTGTTACAAACTTATCATCACCAATGAGTTTTGATTGTCTTTTTAAAGGAGAAATAAACGAGAGCGGGTATAAATTTATTTTAGGGGTAGAGGTGCCCGTAACAACTTTATGTCCATGTTCTAAAGAAATTTCAGATAACGGGGCTCACAATCAAAGAGCTTTTATAAGAGTAAGAGTATCTTATGATGAGGATAAGCATATTTGGCTTGAAGATTTAATTGAGATGATAGAATCCTGTGCTAGTTGTCCAGTATATCCGCTTTTAAAAAGGGAAGATGAAAAATTTGTTACTGAAAAAGCCTGGGATAATCCGAAATTTGTAGAAGATGTCCTTCGTGATGTCGTTGTAAAATTAAGAAATAATAAAACAGTTAACGATTTTGAAGTTGAATGTGAGGCTTTTGAAAGTATTCATAATCATTCAGCATGGGCTTATCAAAAAGAGTCCAATTTAAATTAATTTATATTTGTTAATACTAAAAAATCCATATTTTCATCACAAGATGAAAAATATGGATTTTTAGTTTTTATATTTTATACATCACAAAAATTAACTTTTTAGCAGCATTTTTGCAAGCGGAGAATCAGTTCTTCCATTGAGGTTTTTGTCAATTTCTTTTAATTTTTGAGAAATTATCTCCATTTCATCTGTCCAAATAAAGTTATCCAGTACATATTTTTCACCCTTAGAAAAATCTCCATCAATTTGAATACGAATAATTTCAGCAAGCATTTTTTTAGCAGTTGGTATCATTTTATCAATATTTACATGAATCTTCCCTTCATCATTCAATTCAATTGCACCGTTTTCGATAAAATATTTATTTTGCATAACTGATCTTACTCTGTGAGCTTGAGATAGAGTAGGCTTAGATTTTAAGAAATTGTCCGCTGCAAATGAAACTAATATTTGTAAAATCTGCTCATGGGTATACATTCCTTTTTCCTCTAAAATATCAAGAAACGCAAGTGCACCCATATCTGCTTTATTTTCTTCGATTATACTTTTATATTTTCCAAGAGCTTCAGTACCCTTATTCGGACCAAGAGAATGGGTATTTTCATGCCCGATTGTAAACCAATGATCAGCTTCATCAAGATAATATAAATGCTGTGATTTATCTAAAGTTGCATCTAAGCGTTTTTGCAGCTTTTCTCTATCCGAAATAAATCTGATTTGTCTGTGGTAAACATTTCTTCTACCGCCGCCAATTGTCAAAGATAATTTATCATCATTAGGCAGGTTTTCTGCCAAAGTAATTCCGGCACGATAAGCTCCGACATCTCCTGCCAGGACAACAATATCAGCATCAACCATAGTTTGTTTTGCATCTTCATCTTTTGAAATATTCTGCTCATATTCTTCATGATAGGGCATATTCGCAGCTAAAAGAGGTAAATATTCTTTTATTTTTAAAAGAGCCTCCGTACCTTCTTTATTCACAATTCCGACTCTTACCCCGAGGAAATCCTTTGAAATTACAGGAATATTATGCTCATCAAGCAATTGTTTTAATTCTTCATTTTCAATAACACTTTCAGTCATTTCATCTGCATAATTTTCTCTTGTAATTGTAAATTCAAGCGGGGTATCTTGTAATTCAGCCCATTTTTTATCAGCATAAGCATCTAATAGAGGATCAGCTTCTCTTAGTGCAACAGCTTGTAACCTTAGATATTCATTAAATGCATGATTAGTTGATGTATCTGCGGCCAATTCAAGTTTTTCTGCAGCTTTTCTAAAATCATCACTAAAATAATCAACATAATCAATTGCAATAAGTTCATTATCTTTTCGCTCAATAACAGAACGTTGATTTAGAATCTTTCTTACTTCTTCCGATTTACCTTCCTTTAACATTTTGATAAGAATTCGATGAAACTCTTCCTTTGAAAGATCTTCAGGATATAACCCCTTGCCAGGCAATTCATATATACCTTTAGCCAAGTTGATTTTTGTAGATTCTCTGTCTATAGCACACATTCCCTTTTGTGCATCAAATAAAATTTTAGTAAGCTCCGCTTGCTCATCACCCTTTAAAATTTCACTGTTTAAATAATCTTTAAATGGTATATTTTTTCTATTATCAAGTTGTAAATAAACTTTTTCTATAAAAAATGCAGCTTTTACTAAGTTTTTCAAAGCCTTTTTATCCCCATCAGACAAATTCAAATACTCAGGGGCATCAACATCAAGCATTTTTTTTGTGGTCAAATAATCTTTATGAGTACGCTTTTTTAACTCTTCAAGCGAATAATTTAATTCAAATTTTTCCATTTCTCTCTCTCCAAAGTATAATGTATATATAAATTATAACATTTTTTTAGAAAATTGTAAATTTATTTATGATAAGTTTCACCCTTGATAATTTTAAAAGCACGATATATTTGCTCAATTAAAATCAAACGTGCGAATTGATGCAAGAAAGTCATTTTGGAAAAACTCAATTTAAAATCAGCTCTTTTGGAGACTTTTTCTGATAAACCGTAGGAGGAGCCTATTACAAATATAATTTCACTTACCCCGCTATTGGTAATCTCTTTAATCTTGGCTGCAAATTCTTCTGATGATAGCATTTTACCTTTAATTTCCAACGTAATTAAAAAAGCCTGCGGTTTTACAAGATTTAAAACTTTATCAGCTTCCTCATCAAGTATTTTTTCCACTAAATGCTCATCTTTAATTTCAATCGGCTGTAATTCTATTATCTCAAGATTAGCATAGGGAGTAAGCCTTTTTTGAAACTCTGCAATACCATCTTTTAAAAATTTTTCTTTTAGTTTTCCTAATGCAATTATTTTAATATTCATAAAACATCGCCAGCTTTTTCTATATACAAAGAAGTTGACGGGAATGCGAAATCAAGACCTTCAGCTCTGTATTGTTTTATTACTTCCATAATAAAATCAGATTTAATAAGTTTCCATTCATTGTAAGAGCCGGTTTTTGTATAAGCAATACATTTTACATTAATAGAACTATCAGCAAGAGTATCTATAAACACAATATAATCATCATAAATATTTTTATTTTCTTTTAAAATATTTTCAACAATTTTTATAGCTCTTTCGAGCTTTTCAGCAGGAGTATCATAAGTTAAAGTAAATACCTCATCTATTCTACGTTTTTTAGCTGCAGTGACATTACAAATATTACCGGTTGCAACACTGCTGTTTGGAACTATATATAAAAAATTATCCAAAGTCCTTATTTTAGTTGATCTTATATTTACATCTTCCACAGTTCCTTCAATACCGTTTATTTTTACGTAATCACCTATTTTATAAGCCTTATCACTGAATATGGCTAAAGTTCCAAAGATATTGGAAATTGTGGCATTTGCTGCAAAACCTACCGCTAAACCTGTAATACCAAACCCTGTAATTAATGAAGTAACCGAATAGCCATGACTTTGCAAGAATGATGCTAAAATAAAAAATACAATCAGAAATTTAAAAATTTTACCCAAAATCGGAATAAACTGAACTAATTGACTGTTACTATCTTTATTCAGCATTCTTTCTCTTAGTCTTCTGTCAAGCACGTCAACAGCTTTAAACAAAAGTATCATTATAATAAGATTTATAATAGCCCCGACAATCAAATCAAAATGAGTTGATTCAAGCAGCTTATTTATTTTTTCCAAATGTTCTATAACAATATCAATAAAATCCATAATCATATCCTATTTAAATTCTTACAAAAAGAATAACATAAAAAAAACAAAAATATTGCAAAAAAAATATGTTTGAGCTAGAATTGTCATGTACTGATAATTAAATATATGCGGAAGTAACTCAATGGCTAGAGTCCCTGCCTTCCAAGCAGGTTGTTGCGAGTTCGAGTCTCGTCTTCCGCTCCATAAAAACCACTCTTTAGTAAGGGTGGTTTTTATTTGTTTGAAATACCAAACATTATATTAGCAGTATTGTATAGAATTACTACTTTAAAACGAAGTTATTAAAGGATTACAGCATTTTTAATTTTGGCTTTAAATATATGCAAAATCTAGCTCTTTAGGATTAGTACCAAGTTGTTAATTTTATATTAAAAAAGTTATTCTTTTGAGTGGTGAAAAACCAATAAAAACAAGTTATCATAAGTATGTAGGCTTGCAGTATCCAAGCACTTTTTCGGGGTTGCGACAAGATTTTTTCTTTTGCGGTTTGGTTAAAATATTGCAGGCTTACTTCCTTGAATATAATAGAATTCTCATTATATAAGTTACATCTTTAATACTATGTACAAATTTATAAATATCAATGGTTTTCACGTTTGATATACTAAGGCTTAGCAGAAATGTTGAGTCTTTTTTTTATTCATTAACACTTTTTAATATTTAAAATATAAACGAGCAATTATTTATTCAAATTTTATTTTATTATAACAAGGGGAAATTTTTTAGGAGAAAAGGAACAATGACTGCATTAGGACGCCTGATTTACAAAGCTACAGGAATTATGTCCAAAAGAGGCATAATGAAAAATTGCGAAAGAATCGGAAATACACTTGCACAAGAAATTAAAACAAACGGTGGAAATATTCAAATTAAAAGAGTTTCAGAACTGCTTGAAAATACAATCGGCAAAAAGAAAGCTGCCAAAATTACTATAGCAGAAGATTTTGATACATTTAAAAATTTTGCTAAAGAAAATTTAAATTTATCAGATGAACTTATTGATAATATTTTCAAACAAACTGCCTCATCAGTAATACCACCTGGCAAAAGCGGTAAAAGCCTTTTAAACTTAAAAATCCACGACATGAATAATACCGAAGCATTAAACACAACAGCACATGAACTTGAGCATCTATTATACAATAACGTAAGTACAATGGCTAAATTCAGACAATTTATACTTAAATGTATGACAAAAAGCCAATTTGAAAACAACCTAAAAAAAGGCAGTAATATTACTAATAAAAAATTATTTAATTTTCAAAAATATTTAATCGATTTATCAAATATTGGAACAACAAACCTTTTAAAAGAATGTACAGAACACAAAGCAGGTCTAAGCGGACTATTAAAACAGACAGGATTCAAAAATCACAAAGAACTTCAAGATGCCATAAGGACTAAAATTCGTCAGGATATACTTTTGCCATACTGCAACCCTGCAAATTTATCAATACTTAAAGTTGTAAAAAATGCAATCAAAGATGAAGCAAGGGCATATAAAATCGGAGGGAAAGTACAAAGAAATTTTGCTCCGAATGAGAATATATCAAAATGTGAAATGATTTCACAAATTTACAATGAAGCCTCTGTTGTATTGAAAGAAGAAATTAAAAATCAAAAAAATAATATATGGCGTATTCTTTTTAGAAAAAAGCCAATAGACTATTACATACCCAAACCCACTGTTATTGGGGACACAAAAGATTTTATAAAATTTAATGACCTTGAAGATATAGATATCTTCAAAAATGTCAAAAAATCATCAAAAGACATATTTGATAAAATAGACAAAGATAAACTAACAAACCAATCTAAAAATAATCCGATTTCATTTACATAACAAAAAGACCTGAATTAAATTCAGGTCTTTTCCTTGATATACTTAGTTGTAATCAACTAAACAGCTGCGACAGCAGATGCTTCTTTAACAACAGCTTCAAGAGCTTCCAAAGCATCAGCAGGTAATTTATCAATACCAGCTTTTTCTGTTTCTCTTGATTTTACGAAGTTGATTCTGTCGTTCATACGAGCAACAAATTGTTGAGCATATTCTTTATTAGAGAATGAAGCATCAAATCCTTCAACATCCATAATTTCAATATCTGAGAAACCTTCCCATTTATGGAATTTAGCACTACCTTCAACGATAGCTTCAATAATTCCCAATGTATGAGCTGGTTTAACTTTTGTACCCATGAATTCACCTGTATTCAAGATGTAGCAATCAACGCCATCAGCGATTAATTGTTTAAATCTTGTATAGTCAACAGATAGAGGATATACTCTGAATGGGTTTGCATATGGCTCAACTACCAATGCATTTGGATCTACGCCAGCAGCCAATCTTTCAGCTGAAGAACGTTTTGTAGCCAATGTAGCACCCATTGCTGATCCTAATGAAGCACCTGATAATTTAAGTACAGGCGGAATTGTAGGATCTTTCATCAACCAGAAAATAGCATTGATTGGTTGATCGATTCTGTCAACTCTGTTTGGTGACCAAAGTTTAGATTTAACAGCACGTCCGTTACCGTTTCTGATATCTTCAGTAACTGATACAACTTTACCATCTGCTAATTGGATAGCACCGGCATTTTGTTGAGTTAAGATATATTTGTTATCTTCACAACCGATCGGATAATCAGCTGTCTTATCGAAGTAAGCTGGTTCCAAAGCGATTGTATATTTGTCATGTACGTTAATGATGAATGCATCATCATGTAATACTGTAATATTGTATTTGTTATTGTGTTTTGCGTGAGTAATTGTTGATTTACCTGATCCAGAAAGACCAAATACAGCAACTTGGAATGATTTTCCACCATCTAAATTGTAACGTTTCATACCACCGTGGCAAGATGCATAACCGTTACGAGCTGCACAACCCCAAGCAAGAGTTAATGTACCTTTTTTGTGTTCACCAAAGTATCTCATACCTAAAATAGCAGCACAGTTATGTTCTGGGTCGAAGAATGTCAAACCGTATGGGAAATCTGGGTGAGTCCAATCAGGATCTGAGAATACATAGATATCACCATCAGGTAATTCTCTAGATTTTGAGTACATTTCAGCATAAGCTTCGTTAATGTATTGGAAGTTTAGCATCCAAGAATACATGATATTTTCGAATCCTTCAGGAATCATCAAGTGAGCTTTTACCATGAAGTCTTCTTCCAAACCTACAACAGCTTCTGTTTTGTACATAAGTCTGTCACGAGTTCCATAAATTGCTTCACGTATGATTGGTAATAAATATTTCAAATCGCAATTAGGTTCACCAACGATTTTTCTTGCAGCAGCACAACGTCCAACTACTGTACCATCATTGAACAATAATTGGTTTGCACCTTGTGGAAGACCTAATTTTTCAGGTTTGTAAACTGGCATGCCGGTTAATTCGATTGTTCCGGGGCTGTTTTTTGCTAATTTGTAAGCTTCAGATACTGACTTAACTTCTTCTACATTGTTACCGAAGAAAGGAGCAGTAATCGTAGCTCTTGCAGCTGACATAAGCTGTTTTAATTCTTCTGAATTTGTAAAAAATTCTTTTGTAGCCATAATAATTCTCCTTCTATTGAGTACTTATGCATAGTACTCCATTAAACTTTAATCAAATATTAGCACAAAAAGAAAAAAACTCAATTTAACATAAGGAAAAATTAATTTTTAAACTAGATTTCAAGAATAGGAATATCATTTTCCAATTTAATTTCAAACTCAGTCCCCTCAGGAATATATACCTCATTACCCGGTATAAAGAAAGCAATAATCGGTGATATAAACAAATCAGCAGTTTGCAGCAAAGCTCCTGTCAAAAAATAAAAAGGTTTTGCAGCAGTATGCACACACTCATCAGCTGTAGTTTTGCAAGGGTCTTTATATATTGTATGAATAGTTCCGTTATTTGCAGTATCAGCAAGATTATCTCTATAATTTGAAGGTCCTGCAACAGCACCGAAAAACACACCTTTTTTGTTCATTTTTGTTATATAAGCCTCAGCAGGATATGTAATATTTTCGAGTTTAACATTTTTTATCATAACTTTTAGTGTGCCAGTACCGCCACCTTTTCTTGGAGGCTTATTTTTAACAACTTCACCTATAAATACTAGTTTTTGCGGCTCCTTATCAAGAAATACACGCTCAGGATATAAAGATTCAAATTTAACCTCAGTACCACCAGTTGACTCATAAGACATCGGCTGCATAGACTTTACTTCAAAAGTCCGTCCTTTCTCAAGCATCATGGCAGTTAACTCTTTTCCTGCAAGACATTTATAAGCAGATTTAAATGCCTCAACCGTTCCGGTTTGATTTATCAAAACAGGATTTACAGGACAAGCAGCCGTTTTAGTCTCATCAATCAAATTTAATACATCACTTTCTTTTATTTTTTCTAATTCATCAGCCTTGCTCTGTGCTAATGGCTGATTATTACTTAATTCCAACGACTCTGTTTGATTATTTTCTTTAAAAACATTTTCTGGCTGACCTGCAAGTGGCAAATGAGCTATCTCATTTGCCGCATTTACAGATACGTCTGCAGAAAAACAAGGGGTAAATGTACTTGAGAGTATTGCACAGAGCAATATAACTTTGAATAAATTCTTCATTTTTATTTATTCCTATAACAAAGTGGGGTAAAACTTAAAATATTCAATTATTAGATTGGATATCTAATCCATAGCTTTAGTATATACATAATGTATTAAACAATTCGATTTGCAATCATTCAAAAAAACGATTACACTGAAAATATTTGTGTTGTAATAAAGCAAAACCAAAGAACTAGCCGCATGGATAGGTTATAATTAAACATATTATATTACCATATCAATACACTATACAAAAAAATAAATTATGTGGTAGAATATTGAATGTAGAGAGACAAATAAGGGGAAAAAAGATGGATAAGGTCAAATATATATTACCAATACTACTGCTATCAGCAGGTATAAGTGTTTCAGCTGCGAACGGCAACTTTATAGGCAACGGTGCAGGTATAAACCTGGAGAACCCTCTAATTGCCGTATCAACACCAACTGCAACCAAAAATTATCTTCAGGTAAACCCTCTTGATATGGTGAACAATCCTTCTTTTTACCTTAATAAATACGTAAAAGTAAAGGGAAAATTTGATAAATTTTCTACATTAGGTCTGGACTACAAACCTGCAATGAAAAGTTCTGAGGATTTTATAACATTTTTAATCCAAAGACCTGACGTCACAGACCACAATGTTCCGCTATCTGAGCTTAAAATATTTTTAAAACGTGCTGAAGCTGAAAAACACATAGACTTGAATGCAGGTGATGAAATTGAGTTTGCAGGGAAAGTATTTTCAACTGCACTCGGAGATGTTTGGCTTGACGTGGAACAATTCAATGTACTCACAGCAAAACCTGCAAACAAAGATAAACAAGAAAAATAGTGTTTAAATTGATTCAAGGAGTTAAGAAATGACTGACAAGAAACCTGCTGAAAAATTTTTAACGATACACGGACACTTCTACCAGCCGCCAAGAGAGAATCCCTGGCTGGAAGCAATAGAATTGCAAGACAGTGCCCTACCCTTTCATGACTGGAATGAAAGAATCAATAAAGAATGCTATAACCCTAATTCAGTATCAAAAATAGTAGACAGCAGAAACAGAATTCTTGACGTTGTTAATAACTACGAACATATAAGTTTTAACTTTGGTCCTACCTTACTTTCTTGGATGGAACAATTTGCACCATTGACTTATGAAAGAATTATAAAAGCAGACATCGAAAGTGTAAATGAGCACTCAGGTCATGGCAATGCAATGGCACAGGTATATAACCATATAATTATGCCCCTTGCAAATGAAAATGACAAAATAACCCAAGTAAAATGGGGAATAAGAGATTTTGAATACCGTTTCGGCAGAAAACCCGAGGGAATGTGGCTTGCTGAAACGGCAGTTGATGACGACACTTTGAGAGTTTTGGAAGAAAACGGAATTAAATTTACCGTACTTTCTCCATATCAAGCATTAAAAATCAGAAAAGAAAAAAGCAAAGAATGGTCTGACGTAAGCTGGGGAAATATTGATCCTGCTAGATCTTACAGATATTACATAAAATCAGCACCCGGTAAATTCATAGATTTATTTTTCTATGACGGTGCGATTTCACGTTCTGTAGCTTTTGATGAGCTGCTAAAAGACGGTAATAAATTTGCCAAAAGACTTAAAGAGGGAATATCCGATTGCCGGGATTATCCGCAGCTTATAAACATTGCAACAGATGGTGAAAGTTACGGACACCACACTAAATTCGGTGACATGGCACTTGCGTACGTTCTTCAAATTAAAGCTAAAGAAGAAGGCTTTACCATCACAAATTACGGAGAATATTTAGAAAAATACAGAAGCGATTATGAAGTAGATATAAAACAAGCATCAAGTTGGAGTTGTTTCCATGGCGTCGGTAGATGGAAAGAAGATTGTGGCTGCTCTACAGGCGGACACCCCGGCTGGAATCAAAAATGGAGAAAACCGCTTCGTAATGCTCTTAATTACCTTCGTGATGAGTTGGCAAAAGTTTTTGAAGAAGAAGGACCAAAATATTTCAACAAAAATTGCTGGGAGGTAAGAAATAACTACATTGAAGTTATATTAGACCGAAACATTATGAATGTTTTGAAATTCCAAAAAGAAAACTTTTTAGACAATTTATCAGACGATCAAAAAGTTAAAGCAATGGAATTACTGGAAATACAACGCCAAGCAATGCTTATGTATACTAGTTGCGGGTGGTTTTTCTCAGAAATTTCTGGCATAGAAACAGTGCAAATAATGAAATATGCAGCCCGTGCAATGCAGTTAGCTGCAAGATTTACAAAAAAAGACTTTGAAACTCATTTCAAAGAAATATTATCCGAGGCAAAAAGCAACATTACAGAATACGGAACAGGCAAAGATATATTTAACAATTTTGTCAAACCCTCAATTGTAACTTCAAAACAAATTGCGAGCTTATGGGCAATTTCTTCATTATATCAAGACTTTGAAGATGAAGAAATAGTATATTGCTATACTATTAAACGTCATGATTACCAGAAAATTCAAAAAGGAAATTCAAATCTTGTAATCGGACATATCGAATTACAATCAATGATAACATTGCAAAAATTAAATCTTGTATTTGCACTTATGCAGTATTCAGGAGGAGATTTCCACTGTGCGATTAAAGAGTACTCTGAAGAAAATGAATACAACCAAATTAAAAGTGAATTAATGAAAACCTTTGTACTTAATCCGCTCACTGAAATTATAAGAGCGTTAGATGAATATTTTGGCAAAGATTACTTTACTCTTAAAGATATATTCATTGAAGAAAGAAGAAAAATTCTGCAAATATTACTTAAAGGTAAAATGCAAAAATTTGCACAGACATACCTTGAAATGTATAATGAAGGCAAAAGCTCAATTTATCAAATGCAAAATCTCGGTCTTGCTATACCTGATGAATTTAAAATTGCAGCAGAATATACTCTCAGCCGTAAATTTAATGAATTGATTAAAGATTCAAACGGTTTTGTAGAGCCTGCAATTATTCAGGAAGCCTCTGATATCAACTACGAAACAAGAAAAATGGGAATTAAACTTGACAAGCAGCCTTCTAATAATATTTTCAGTAAAAAAATTCTCCAAAACATAAACAGGTTAGCATACAGCTTTGAAATTCAACAGGCTGATGTTGTGCTTGAATTATTTGACTATGCTGAAAAACTTGAACTGGAAATAGATATTTCTGAAGCTCAGAACATTTATTTTACAAAAATCTATCACAAAATAGGCGATATTATTGAATCAAGTCACAATTCACATAGATCAAATGACAAGAAATTTATAGATATGCTGCTGGATATTGGAGCAAAATTGAATATTAATACGGAATTTTATAAAGCAAAACTTGTCAAAATGCCAAACTAATTTTACCAGTTATAAGAACCATATTTTTTATAAAGTTCAATAGTATGCATAATTTTATGCTCAACTGATGCAATTTTTGCAAGTACTTCAGCATCAGAACTTTTGTTTTTGAGTAATTTTAATTCAAGCAAATCTTCCTTTGCTTTTCTTACTTTTTCCTTAGCCTTTTCACGCTCCATAAAAAGCCACCCTTCAAACCCACAGCCAGGAGGTACAATTGACCAAGGAGTTGCAGGACAATGCCTGCATAAAAGAGGTCTTTCTTCATATATGGAACATAAGTTATTATCCAATAGATATTTACAATAATAAAAAGTCATCTTATTTTCATGATAATTTCCATCTTCTTTTAAAAGATTAATTACATTATCAACAAGCTCACGATCTACAGCTCTAGCAGCTTCTATCGAAGGGTAAGGGACAAATATTCTTAAAAATTCACAAGCACCTTTATCATTTTGCTCCTGTAAAGCCAATAATTCCTCATAAGACTTTGTCGTTGTTACAACACGACAACATCTTCCACACATTTTACATAGTTCTTGCGGACGCTTTGACAAGTAATTATCTTCATAAATTCCCATAATTTAATTATATTAAAAAACTAATAGGATAAAAATATATTTAACATTTCTTAAACTTTAAAAAAAATAAGCAAAAAAGCATAAGAAAAATACTTTTTATAAATAAGTAGTTAAATAAGGTAGTGTTATGACATCAGTACAAAACCAAAGTAATCAGCAATTACAGCAGATAACTCCGCAAATTTATCCACAACAATCACAAATAAATAGCGGATTAGCTCAAAATTATGCAACAACTCCACAGCAGACACAAAGTGCACCTCCGCCAAGTTATGCAGGTGTAAATATTCAAATATATAACCCCTCTGTAGGAATACCTAATATAAACCCGACAGGAAATATTCCTCAATCACAGAGCCTGCCTGGAATAGCATATCCATCTAATTACTATACACAGCAATTCGTCCCCCCCCAAGGTGGAATAGTTGCTCAAGGCGGACAAGGTGGTAATGCTGTTGTTAATAACAACATTAACAACCCTAATCCAAATGATAAAAACAATATTACATCAGACCAATCTTCAAATAAAACAGAAACTTTTAACAAACAAAATATCACTGAAACAGCTGAAAAAAATGAAGACAAAAAGAAAACCGAAAAAAGAAAAATTGTTGAATTAACAGATGAATATATTAAAAACTTAGAAAACTATCTAAACAGTCAAGATAAAGAAGTACGTATGATGGGTGCAAAAGAAGTTATAGCAAGACTTCAGGAGGACGACAGCCGAAAAGACGATCCTGCCCTTACAGCATTAATTAACAAAATGTTGCAGGATCCCTCTCAACAAATAAGAGTATTAGCACTAAGTATGCTTGATTCAAGAACTTGCACAGGCGACGATTACACCGTTAAAGTGCTCAAAAACATGCAAAACTCCACAGCTGGTTATGGACAAGATGCAACCCAAGCAACAAATATCCTACTGAAAATGTCAGGAAATGTCGTTGAAAAAGAATTTGAAGTACCTGAAAAGACCCCCCAACAAAGTAAATAAGGTATGAAATATGAATATAGTAAGTGCAGTAAAAAACAATTACGGAAAATATCTTGCAAAAGCCGCCGGTGTTGCGGCAATAGGCTTGATTTTGCGTGATGCGCATACAATCGGCAAGCTTCAG
>CASGAK010000130.1 GCA_949299435.1 uncultured bacterium | reverse complement strand
AAACAAACTAAAGATACTATAAATAACAGAACAAATCTTGCAGCTTCAATACCAAAAAGTTCAAAAGGATTAATATTTGCAAGTCCGGCAACAACTATCATCGGAGTTATCATTACAAAAATCAAGCATAACAACACCAATATATTCCAACATAGCAGACCTAAACAAGGTATGGTTAAAAACAGTAACAACAACCCGATAATATTAAATAACCCTGAATTTGGCTTTGTTTCCATAGGTTAAATATCCTCCTTTTAAGATATTATTTTTCATTATTTTTTAACAGCCGCATCAATCAACCCCTTAAACAACGGATGCGGGCTTTCAGGACGGGATTTAAACTCAGGGTGGAATTGCGATGCAACAAACCAATCAAGTTTTGGCAATTCTACAACTTCAGCCAACATACCGTCAGGCGACATGCCTGAGAAAACAAGCCCTGCTTCTTCTAATTGTTTTATATATTCATTATTTACTTCATATCTGTGACGGTGACGTTCTGAAATTTTTTCTTTGCCATAAGCCTTTTGAGCTTTTGAACCTTTTTTCAAAATGCAATCATAAGCCCCTAATCTCATTGTACCGCCATAGCCTTGAACATTTTTTTGCTCCAGCATCAAATCAATTACTGGATATTGTGCATTCTCATCAAATTCTGCTGAATTAGCACCCTTTAACCCTACAACATTTCTTGCATATTCTATTACTGCACACTGCATACCAAGGCATAATCCCAAAAACGGTAGATTATTTTCTCTTGCATAGCGAATTACATTTAATTTACCTTCAATACCTCTTATTCCGAATCCCCCAGGTACTACAACCGCTTGAAGGTCTTTCATAAGCTCTTTGCATTTTGCATAATCTACACAATCTTCTGAATTTATCCATTTAATTTCGACAGCTGCATCATTTGCATAGCCGGCATGTTTTAAGGATTCTACAACCGAAATATAAGCATCGGATAATTTTGTATATTTACCTGCTATTGCAACTTTTATTGTCTTTTTAGGATTTTTAATTTTATCAACTAAAACTTCCCAACCCTTTAAATCAGCTTTTTTATCCTCTACTCTTAACATATCAAGCACAACATGAGCCATATTCTGAGCTTCTAATGCCAATGGTACCTCATAAATACTTTTCATATCTCTGCATTCTATTACAGCATCTTTAGGTACAGAGCAGAATAGAGCCAGTTTTTCTTTCTCAGTTTTCGGAATCGGTTTTGTAGTTCTGCAAACTAAAATTTCAGGCTGGATACCGTAACTTCTTAAAACATTCACACTGTGCTGGGACGGTTTTGTCTTTAACTCACCTGATGTTGGCAAATAGGGAAGTAATGTACAATGAATAGATATTGCATTTCCTATACCCGATTCTGATTTAAATTGTCTGATTGCCTCAACAAAAGGTAAGCTCTCAATATCACCGACTGTACCGCCAATTTCTATTAATTGGAAATCAGGATTAAATTGTTTTGTAGCTCCTATAATTCTTGATTTGATTTCGTTTGTAATATGAGGAATTACCTGCACTGTAGCTCCCAAATAATCCCCGCGTCTTTCTTTTTTTATTACATGTTGATAGACACTGCCTGAGGTTACATTATTATATTTACCTAAATTGGTATCGGTAAACCTTTCATAATGACCTAAGTCCAAATCTGTTTCAGCTCCGTCGTCTGTCACAAAGACTTCTCCATGTTGGAACGGGCTCATTGTGCCGGGATCTACATTAATATAGGGGTCAAACTTTTGATTTATTACAGAAAATCCGCGTGCTCTAAGCAGTTTACCAAGCGAGGCCGCTATTATACCTTTACCTAACGAACTCACTACTCCGCCTGTTATAAAAATATATTTTGTCATTTCCTTTAACCCCATCAATTACTAAATTATAATTCCAAAAATCTACTTATTTTTATACCTAGTTAATTTTAGGTACCTTAAAAAATCCGTTTTCTTCATCGGGTGCATTTGCCATTAATTCTTCTTTTGTCTGCTCATATACAACTTTATCTTCTCTCATTACGTTAACAAAATCAATTACTTGAGTCATGGGTTTAACATTTGAGGTATCAACTTCATTCATTTGATCAACGTATTTTAATACATCACCCAATTGCTTTGTATATAATTGTTTTTCATCTTCTGTTAACTCAAGTCTTGCAAGTTTTGCTACGTGTTCTACATCTTTTATGGTAATCATTTTCACTCTCCATATACAACTAATTAATTACTTATTTTATCTTAGCATAAATAATATTTTTCAAATACAAATTATTAAATTTGGTTAAAATTTCCCTTTTTATAAAAGTTATGATATAATTAAAAAAGAAGTGGAGATTTACCTTTGGATACAAAAGAAAAACATTTTGAAGAGTTAGATGCTTTATTAATTTCGTTTAAAAACACAAAAGATGAAAAGAAAAAACGAATGCTGCATCTTAAAATAGTTGAAGAGGCGATGGATTTAGTAAAAAAAATTGCCAACACAATTGCAATACAATCCAATATTCCTAATGAGGATTTAATTCAAGTCGGCTCATTGGGGCTTATAAAAGCTATTGAGTTTTACAGACTTGATATGAATACAAAATTCAGGACTTATGCTACTTACTTTATCAAAGGTGAAATCAAACATTATTTAAGGGATAAGGCTTCAATTATAAAAGCACCGAGAGAATTACAGGAACTTTTATTTAAGATAAATACAGCCAAAAAGAAATTGAATGAGACTGGCAATGAAGATCCGACTCCTGAGCAAATTGCTGAGTTTTTAGATTTACCTGTTTCCAAAATCAATGAAGTAATAGAAATCGAAAGATGCAAAAGTACATTATCACTTGATCAATCTTTTATGCAGGAAGATGAAGATATTTCATTACTGGATAAAATTCCTGCTAATGACTATCAGGAGTTTATGAATTCTTATGAAAATAAAATAATGCTTGCAAGCACTATTAAACGTTTACCTCCTGATTTACGCGAAATAATTGAGCTTAGTTATTATCAGGATTTGAACCAAAGAGAAATTTCTGAAAAAATGAATATGTCACAAATGCAGGTATCTAGAAGACTTAAAAAAGCTCTTAGCAGAATGTATGAAATGATTAAAAATAATGGAGATTAAAATGGAACTATTAATCGGGATTATACTGTTTATTTTTATTATAGGAACAGTTATAGGCAGTTTTTTAAATGTTGTGGCTCTTCGAGGATTAACAGGTGAGTCTATTGTACTTCCGCCGTCTAAATGCCCTCATTGCGGAAATAAGTTAAAACCTTGGCATAATATTCCGATTTTATCATATTTATTTTTAAGAGGGAAATGTGCTTTTTGTCAAGAAAAAATTAGCATTCAATATCCTATTGTAGAATTTTTAACAGGACTTTTACTTGTTGGCTGCTTTTTTAAATATGGTATTACAATAACATCATTATTTACATTTATTGCTTGTTGCATACTGCTTGTTATGTCAATTACCGATATAAAAGAAAAAGTAATATGTGCAGGTCACGCTTGGTTTATGATTATAGTCGGATTACTGTACAATGTTATTTTGACTCATTTTTATGTACACAATGCAGTAAGTACAAACGGTTTTTTCAAACTCAATACTGAAGTTTTCTTTAACTTACCGATTATTAACTCATTACTTGGTATAATTGCAGGAGTTGTAATTATGGAAGCTCTTGCTGGGATTGGAAATATTTTAGTCGGAAAAAGAGCTTTTGGTACCGGAGATACTTTCATTGCTGCTGGTATCGGTGCATTTTTCGGCTGGCTTTTGCTTTTGAATGCCTTGGGGTTAAGTATTATTGTACAAGTCGCAATTGTTCTACCCGGATTTTTGAAAAAACTTAAAGCTAAAAACGACTATTTAACCATAGGACTTATTTCTTTATTTTTAATTTTAGCTGCAGGTTTTTCAGCTGTTAATTATTATGGAATGATGGAAGATTTTGTCATTTGTCTTTTAGCTTCATTAATCCTTTTAATAGTTGGTCTATATGCTTGTATCAGGGTTTTGAAGGGTGCTAAAGAAAATAATGATATATCAGTATTACCTTTCGGGCCTGCGATGGCTATTGCAACATTGATTGCGTTAGCAATAATTGCGTAAGATTAGTAGCTGACAACTCACTCAAGCGTTCTCGATCTTATTTATTGCAAAACGTTCTTGAACTAAAAATAAAAAAGGTGCTTTATAAAATAATAAAGTACCTTTTTTATTCCACCTGCCAGAGCTGCACTGTGACTCACTGTCTAATATGTAATTCAAAACTCTCACTCTTGCACCTTATCGCGAGAGTTTCTTGGACAGTTTTAATTACCAATACCAGCTATTTTTATCAGAGTTGATTTTTTGATTTTTCAATATTGTCCTTGGGAATTTACCTCCCTTTTCGATAATTGAACAAAATTCATCTGTCAAAAGCAGATTGCTTGAAGCATCTTCATACTTATTATGATTTGACCAGCACATAAAAAATAAATCATATCCCCATTTATTTGGACCTTTTTCTCCGTTTACATCAAGCAAAAAGTACTGATTATAAAACATATAAATAGCACCGTCCTTTGAATAATATGGTGTTGAGCCTCTCAATTCATCATCATATACACAATTCCAATTCACAGAATCTCCTCCGGCGGATTTAACTGAGGCTTTTCTTGCATAATTATCCTTGAAATCGTCATTATTTAACTTTTTGAGATTTAACTTTTTTACAATAGCGTGTTCAAATAATTCACAATCATCTTTAAAACTTCGATATGAAATACTGCCTTTGGGATAATATGTATAACACCTATTTGTACCGTTTTCTACAGTTAATAAATTCATTGTATTTTGAACAATCGAATACTGTTTCTTGAAAGCAACTTCATAGGTCAACATTTTATAACGACCTATAACACTTGGCAGAGTCATTGCAGCGATTATACCAATTATGCCTAGGGTAATCAAAATTTCTGCCAATGTAAACCCTGTCAGGAGCTTATTTGCGGGTGCCCCCCCCTCCCCGAAATGCTTGTCGTACCATACTTTTCAGCTCCTTTCATTTTTTTTGCTGTACTTTATTACTATTCAACTTTAATTATTTTTAAACTTCTTATAATATTATAACGAAAGAATTTTAAGTGATTCTTTCAAAATATCTTCTGCTGAAGCATTTTCTGAAAGCTGCAATACAGCTTTTGAAAAAGCATTTTTAATTTCTTCTCTTTCATATCCTAATGAAATAAGAACTGTTTGAGCATCTTCCATTGCTTGAGTATTTTGCTCTGCCCCGCCTTTTACTTCTATTGGAGCATTATTATTATAATTCATCAATTTATCTTTTAATTCCAAAATAATTTTTTGAGCCAACTTTGGTCCGACACCTTTCGCTCTTGTCAATTCTTTATAATTGCCGGAAATCACAAAACCGATTAATTCTGAGGATTGAAATTCATCAAGTAATACAAGTGCCATTTTGCTGCCAACACCTGATACGGAGGTTAATATTAAAAATATATCTCTGTCTTCTTTATGCAAAAAACCACACAGGGACATTTTATCTTCTCTATGGAGCAATACTGTATATAATTTCCCTTCGTCACCTGCTTTTTCTACATTTGAAAAATCCCTTGGCATAACTTCGATTAAATATCCGATTCCGTTATTTTCAATTGTTAAAAAACAACCTTTACTTGATGAATATTTGCCTGTAAAGACTCCTTTTATATAATCATACATAGCCTATAATTCCTTTAACTTATTTTTTAGTTCCGAAACAGAGCGTTCTAAATCTTTGTTTGTTTTTAGCTCATCTCGTATTTTTTCATATGAATAGAGCATTGTTGTATGCTTTTTATTAAAAAAGTCTGCTATATTTTCAAAACTTTTTTCAGTCATTTCTCGGGCAAGATATACAGCAATATGTCTTGCTCCTGAAACCTTTTGATTTCGAGAGGCACTTTTGAAATCATCAATAGTTACACCAAAATATTCTGACACAATTTTTGCTACATCTTCTATTGAAAGCTCTTTTTTTGACGCTTCGCAATTCAGTACTTTTTTAGCAAATTCTAAAGTAATCGAAGTGCCTTCTATATCTGCAAAAGCACTTACTTTATTAAAAGCTCCCTCAAGCTCTCTTACATTCGATACAAAATTATTTGCTATATATTCATACACTTCAAACGGAATATTAAGTCCCACTTGTTCCGCTAGATTTTTCAATATTGCAACTCTTGTTTCAAAATCAGGCGGAGTTATATCAACCATTATTCCCATCTCAAAACGTGTACGTAATCTGTCAGGAAGTGTGGGAATATCTTTTGGCTGCCTGTCTGAGGTAATTACTATTTGTTTATTGTTGTTGTGCAAACTGTCAAAGGTATGGAAAATTTCGTCCATAGTTGCTTTTTTAGATTCCAAAAACTGGATATCATCAATCAGCAACACATCAATATTTCTGTATTTTTGGCGAAATTTATCCATTCGCGAAACTCTGTCATTACATTGAATGTTTTTTATAACTTCATTAAAATAATCTTCTGTTTTTATATATCTGACTTTTAATTTCGGCTTATTAAATATTATATAATGTCCGATTGCCTGCATTAGGTGAGTTTTTCCAAGACCTGAAGCTCCGTAGATAAAAAGCGGATTATATTTTTTTGCCGGATTTTTAGCTACAGCCATGGCTACAGCGTGTGCAAAACGGTTATTTTCACCGACTACATAGTTTTCAAATTTATATTTTAAATTCAAATTTGAGAAAGATTGCATTTTTGCCAAGTTATCCAAAACTTTTTTTTGCTCGTCGTCTTCATCGACATGAATTGACTTAGGCTTTGCACTTTCTTTTTTCTTTTCTTTCACATATCTTTCTGCAAGAGCTCCGTCGTATTGAATGTTAAACTCCAGCTCTTTACCGAAATGATTTTTCAAAGCTGCACTTATCTGCTTATAATAATTTTGTCTTACTATTTGAGGAGCAAGCTGATGCACCGTAATTAATGACAATACATCATCGTCCAAACCTGCCGGTTCTATGGCATCTAGCCAAGAATAAAAAGCATGTGCGGGGATTACATCACGAAGTTCTGTTTTTACTTCGCTCCATTTTTTTTTGACTTCCAAAATATCCATATAAATATTCTACTACAAAAGTCTGCGTTAATATTTAAAATATTTGTAAATTTTTTATTTACAAATATTAGCCCTCAGGATATTTTTTAATAATCTGACCTTGTTTATTTTTAATTTTGAATGCGTTTACTTCATTAAGCTGATTCCAAAAAATAGAAGCTATTTCTGCACCATCATTTGTAATAATTTTTGAAGTTTTCAAACCTACAGGATAATGTACTTCATCTATACGTTTTAAACCTCCTGGGAATTTTGTTATTATAGTATTTTCCATATCAAATTCCGGACGCATTTTTTCGAAATACTTCTTTATCATACCTAAGTCACTTACATTTCTAAAACCGCTTATGATTTTAGAAATTATCATAGCTAAAGCAACTACAGCAGATGCCGTTATTAAGATATAGCCTTTTTTATATTTCTTACGTTCTGAGTCGTCAGGCATATTTACTGTTTTTTGAGTTTGAGGCTTCATCTCCTGCGTTAGTTTTGCAGTATTTGCCTTTGGCATGTAATTTGTTACCATGCCGGGTTGAGCATTAACTAATCGCGGAAATCCCGTATTAAAATTCACACCATCTACTGCCAAAAGTTCCTCTTTTCTTAATTTTTACGTATATTTTAAAAACCTAACAAAATATTTTTTGCTAGTTTATTAACAATTTGTATAAAACTATTCCGCAAGATACAGCTAAATTTAAAGATTCTACATTATCTTTCATTTCAATTTTTACATCTGTATCTGCAAATTGAATTAGTTCCTGACTCAGACCGTCAGCTTCGCTACCGAACATCACAATGAATTTCGGATTTGCTGAGAAGTTTTTCAAATAATTCAAAGATCTCGGCAAGGTAGCAATTTTTTGGTAATTTGCAAATTCTTGTTTCAACTCTGAAATATTATTGCAATAAACTATTGGTGTTTTCCAAAGTGAACCTACTGAGGATCTTACAACTTTAGGGTTATACAAATCCACACAGTCCCCGTACAAAACAATCAACTCAACTCCTAAAGCAGATGCTGTTCTTAAAATTGTCCCTAAATTCCCCGCATCTTTTATGTTCTCCAGCAAAAGCACCTTTGAATCATTTTTTATATCAGAAAATTTAAATCTTTTTTGTAATGCAACACCCACACAATCAGGGGCTGTATCTGTTGTAGATATTTTTTTCAATACAACATCGTTTGTCGGAATTATTATGTCTTTTTTTAAAAAACTATATTCTGATATTTTTTTTTCATTTACAAATACATATTCAATTTCAATTCCGCTATGACTGGCTTCATATAGACTTTTAAATCCTTCTAAAAGGAATTTTGAGGTAATATCTCTATACTTTTTTTGAATTAATTTTGCGGTATCTTTCACTAAATTATTTGAAACACTCGTAATTTTTTCCATTACCTGACCTCAAATTCTTTCAGCCATTCAACTTCTGTATCTATTAAAAGTGAATAATCTATAAGTTTTTTCTCATAACACATGTTTGTAAATGAATTAATTTTCCCGTTTTGCAAGTAGCAGGAATTTTCAAGTCTTACTCCGAAATAATCCTTATTATAAAGTCCGGGCTCAATTGTGAAGCACATATTATCTTTAATTTCAGTCTTGGCTATCTCATTACAACTTAAATTAGGCGGAGCCTCATGTACGTTTATACCAAGCCCATGCCCTAAGCCATGGTTGAAATCAAAACCATCTATTTTATTTTCTGCAAAAATTTCTCTTACTCTTTGGTCTATCTCATAGCCTGTTGTACCTGTTGCAATCGAATAATTAAAGGCATTTAAAAAACCTTTTAGTACAGTTGTATATACTTGTTTTTGCAAATTATCGGGCTGACCTTTTACGAACACTCTTGTAATATCCGTCGCAAGTCCTCCTTCATAATATGCCCCGCTATCAATTAGTATCAGACTTCCGTCTTTTATTATCTCATCTTTTGATGATTTTGAATAATGTGCTAAGGCTGAATTTTTATTATGGGCAACTATTGATTTGAAACTTAATTTTTTTGCTCCGTATTTTTTGTACAATTCTTCAAGTTTTTTATCTATGTCATACTCTGTAATGTCTTTATTTTTTTCTATGTATTCTCTGATTTCATACATAGTTTT
>CASGAK010000129.1 GCA_949299435.1 uncultured bacterium | reverse complement strand
GATGAAGGTCTGCTTTTGGTTAGGAATATAGGATTAATATATTTTATTAATATTTTTGTTCTATAATTGCGTAATGAAAAAGATTTTTGTATTAATTATATTATTTCAATGCATAATTGGGTTACCTGTATTTTCAAAAAATAAAGACTTAATTAGTAAACCTAGAGAAAATCAACATATACCTTCATATGCAAAAATTATGAATGAGGTTGATTCATCTGCTAAAAATAAAGATTTCCGGAACTTTTTTTATTCGTTTCATAAAAAGCCTGAAGAAGCTATTCCTTATGTAAAAACACAAAATATAGAATTATATTTTATAGACGGATATAAATATAAAAAGCCGGCTAATTATGCAAGGTCATCTGCTGCTCAAGCTCTTATTAGGGAAATTAATAATGCTCAAAAAACTATTGATTTTGCAGTTTTTGGATTTTCCTCCCAACCTGAGATATTAAAAGCATTATTAAAAGCTAAAAAAAGAGGAGTTCAAATTAGGTGGGTTGTTGATATGACACCTTGGAATTTTAATTTTTATGGTGGTACAAAATATACTCTTAAAATTTTGCCTAATTACAAAACAGATTATGAAACGGATAAAGAAACTCTTGAAAGCTATCAAAAGAAAGGGTTTAAAAATTATAATGGAACTTTAATACATGATAAATACTTTATATTTGATAAAAAGGTAGTTTGGACAGGTTCTACAAATATAAGTTCGTCAGGTACCGGCGGATATAATACAAATATTTCGGCAGTTATAAAATCTCCCAAAATAGCAGAGCTATATACATTAGATTTTGAAAAAATGTTTGTTCAAGGTTTGTTCCATAAAAATAAACCAGTTCTTAGTCAAAAAGGGATATTATTGGAAGACAATTCAGTGGTTGATGTATTTTTCTCTCCAAATTCTAAAATTTTGTATGATGGTATTCTTCCGATAATTAATTCAGCAAAACAATATATTTATGTGCCAATATTTTATCTAACTAATCAGAAAATATATGATGCCCTATATGAATCTAAAATCAAAGGAGTTGATATCAGAATAATTTTAGATGCACATAGTGCTACTACTCAACATTCAAAAGTCAAAGAAATTAGGGAGTTAGGTATTCCAATAAAAGTCGAAAATTGGGGTGGAAAAATGCATATGAAATCCCTAATTTCTGATGATACCTATATTATTCTAGGTTCCTGTAATTTTACAAATACTGGAATTAATAAAAATGATGAGAATCTTATAATTATAAGAAATACAGAACTTGCTAAAGGTTTTAAAACTAAATTTTTAGAATATTGGAAGATTATTCCAGATAATTGGTTATATGCTACTCCGAAACCTGAAGGTAAAGATAGTATAGGCTCATGTTCAGATGGACTAGATAATGACCACAATGGTTTAACAGATAAAGAAGATCCTAACTGTTCAAAGTAAGGGTATATCCTTCTATAAGTTTTTTGTATTTCAGGTCTTTTGATTTTGTACTTTTTATTCTATATTTTTCTCGATAATAATCTTCTTTTTCTGTCAATTCTTTGAGTGAAATATCCTGACACCAAGTAAAACATTTCCCTCGTTGAAGATTTCCTTGTTCTTCAAATTCAAGTGCCTTTTTGAATAAATTAGGGTGATATTCTTTTAAATTTAACCATTCAATTTTCTTTTGAAAAAAGCAAAAATAACAGCCTGAACGAGATCTCCATTTATAATATTCAGGAAACCCGATACCATAATTTTCTAAAATACTGGATACATCTTCTTTTATAATGTTATATTCAACAAAAGGATATATTTGTTTGATAATTTCATTATCTTTTGAATTATTTACTCTTGAGGATTCATCTGCACGAATTCCTATATAAACATAAATTTTATTTCCGGATTTTATTTTATTTTGTATAAATTGCCTAAAAGTTTTCGTCTTCATTTCTACTGTGCACCATCTTTTCATTGCAGATGGTAAAATTCCATAAATGTTAAAAAGTTGTTCAAAATTATAAAGCGGTTTAATTCTTGTAATTTTTTTCCCAAGAAAAACTTCAATTTTGTTCAGATAATCATAAGTTTCTGGTAAATCGCATTCAGTATCACAAAACACGAGTTCCAATTTTTCAAAAATTTCAGGCATATTTTCTTTCATAAAGAAAGCTAGAGCTGTTGAATCTTTTCCACCTGATAGAGATAAAATATGATATCCTTTTTCCATTAGTTCTCCTTATAATAAGTTACACAAAAGCACAGCAAAGCAGCTGCTTCACTGTGCTAAAAACTTTCAGTTACTCCTTGCAAACACATAAACCATCTGGGATTTTGTTTAACAAGAGGTGTATTCCCTTTTATATTATTAGGGCAAATTATTCAATATATTAAAAATTTAATTATTTTTTAATTAATTTGTTTATAGATTATTATTGTTTGTTAAGATTTATTTTACTTTTAATTACGACATTTTTACGACAATTTGGAAATTTTATCTAAAAATTTGCAATAAAAAAGCGGGCTCAAACCCGCTTATCTATTATATTTACCCTGGATGCGATTCGAACGCATGACCTACCGCTTAGAAGG
>CASGAK010000128.1 GCA_949299435.1 uncultured bacterium | reverse complement strand
GTATTTTCGCGGTGCCCCCCCCCCCCGTAAATCCTCTCATAGCGTGCATTTCCAGCTCCTTTCATTTTTACAAGGTTTTCATCATCTACTTTTTTTATTATAACAACTTTTTTCATCTTGTGCAAGGTAGTTAATTTTTCACAATTTTTCTGTGTGTCAAAATACTCACACTACAAATATACCACATATCAATTATGCTACCATTTCAATTCATGGAATTTTTAAATACATATTATAAATATTTTTTATCCTTTAATTCGTCAGGCAGAAATTGTTGATACACATCAGGTGCATCATGACTATATATGTATCCGATTCCAAAACCGTATTTTGAAGCATCTTTGTAGTGTGCATCTCTTAAATGCATAGGCGGCGGAAAATCTTTACCGCTTTCTATGTCAGCCAAAGCCTGATCTATTGCACATATTGCCTTATTAGATTTAGGAGCCTTGGCTACATAAATAACCGCAAGTGCGAGCGGAATCCTTCCTTCGGGAAGCCCCAGCAACTCTACGGCTTTGTATGCATTTACAGCAATATTCATTGCATTCGGGTCTGCAAGTCCGACATCTTCTGCTGCACAGACAATAAGACGTCTTGCGATAAACCTCGGATCTTCTCCTGCTGCAATCATTTTGGCAAGATAATATATCGCCGCATCAGGATCAGAACCTCTCAAACTCTTTTGGAATGCAGATGCACAGTCATAATGCTCCTGTTGCGAATATCTTGTATTTCGCTTTTGACAAATTTCCTCAATTATTGAAACCGTTAAATTCCGTCGATTGTCTTTTAAATCACTTGCAAAATATGCATTTTCTACAACATTCAAAGCATACCTTGCGTCCCCCCTTGCTAAATTAACTATGAAATCCAAAACCCCGCTTTCACAATCCATAGCGGTATAATGTTTTGCAAGGTAGGCAAACCCTTTTTTAATTATGACTTTCATACTCTCATCGTCAATTGAGTTAAGTCTTATCACCTGCAATCTTGATAAAAGTGCAGGCACCACCTGAAATGACGGGTTCTCAGTCGTAGAACCTATCAAAAATAAAGTCCCGTTTTCTAAATGTGGTAACAGTGCATCTTGTTGGGTTTTGGAATATCGGTGAATTTCATCTATAAATAAAATTGTCTTTACTCCGCTTCGCAATGCGTTTTTAGCACTTTCGACAGCATCTTTTATATCCTTTACCCCTGAGGTAACAGCAGAAATTTCAATAAAATTTGCGTTCGTTTTTGTCGCTATCAATCTCGCAAGAGTTGTTTTCCCACACCCGGGAGTTCCCCATAAAATTATTGAAAACAGTCTGTTAGTTTTCAACAAATTTAATATCGGACTATTCGCGGATACAACATTACTTTGTCCTAAAAATTCCTCTAAAGTTTTGGGACGCAATATTTCTGCTAAAGGAATTTGTTTATTTTGGTTTTCGAGTTCTGTAAACAAATTATTCATAGTATAATTTTATCATCAAAATGAAAGGGCGTCTAATGAGAAAGTTTTTATTTATCATAATTATTGTGTTTTTGGTCATTTTAACAGCTCCTTACAGTAGTTTTAAAAAACAGGACAAAAACTTTACCGAAGTTGTATTTTGGACATTGCAAATGAGCGATTTTGCCGATTACATGAATGGTGTAATAAAGGAATTTGAAGCACAAAACCCTGAAATAAAAATTAAATGGATTGACGTTCCTTTCTCAGAAGGTGAAAAACGTACGCTTGCATCTGTATTAAGTGATAATCCGCCCGATTTAATTAATTTAAATCCTGATTTTTCTGCTACACTGGCTCAAAAAGGTACACTTTACGAAATTCCCACAGATTCTGTGCGTGAATTTAATCAAGAAATTATAGATTCTTTAAAATATAAAGACAAATTATACTCAATACCTTGGTATGCGACATCAGCGGTTACTATTTACAATACTGATTTAATTAAAAAGTCCGGAATAAGTGTTCCTAAGACTTATGATGAATTAAGACTAGCCGCACCAATAGTTCGTGAAAAAACAAATGCTTACATATTCTTACCAAACATAACCGAAAACGATACCATGTTGAAAATTTTGAACAAATACGGAGTAAATTCCTATCAGACAATAAGTTCAGATAAGTCAAAAGAAGTTTTTGAACTTTTCAAAGATTTGTATCAAAAAAACCTCATTCCAAAAGAAAGTATTACCCAGACACACAGAGAAGCCCTTGAAAAATACATGTCAGGGAATATCGTACTTTTCCAAGCAGGAGCAAATTTTCTAAATATGATAAAAGAAAATGCCCCCTCCACATATCAAAACACAGATGTAGCAGAACAATTAACCGGTGAATTGGGACAAAATGATTTTTCATTGATGAATTTTGTAATCCCACTTCGAGCTAAAAATAAAAAACAAGCACTCAAATTTGCACTGTTTTTAACTAATGAGAAAAACCAGCTTGAATTGGCAAAACTTACCAATATTATCGCAACCAACCAAAAAGCATTAGAAAATGATTTTTATACCAGTTATGACAAAAACGATTTAATGGCAAAAGCACGTGTAATAAGTGCGAAACAATTATACAAAGTTAAACCCGCTATGAAATCCGACAGAAACCAAAAAGATATAAATAACCTTATTAATTCTGCAACACAGGAAATTCTGCTGGACAAAAGCCCGACAGATGTAATTCTTGAAAAAGTTTCAAAAGATTGGCAAAATTTAGTAGACTAAAACCCAAAACGTCTATGATGGTGGTGACAACCTGATGTATTGATATTTATTTCCGTATAAGATGTCGGGAATCCCACAGCAGGTCCCATAGGCATCATTGGTCCTGCAAAATATCCGCCTCCGAATATGCTTGGCCCGCAAAAACCTCCGCCATACCAACCACCGCAAAACGGATTGGCAAAAGAAGTCAGCATTGATGCTCCAAACAATCCCATTGTACCCTTTTGATCAGCTTCATCTGTACCATATCCTGCCGCAGTATTTGCAATATATCCTATGTAGCTTCCGCCAAATCTGTCACCACCGGTACGTTCATAAATATCTTTTGCTACAATATTTCTTACAGTACCGTTTAACCCATGGCGGCCCCAATTCATTATTGAAGTACCCCAATCAGCACCATTGTTTTTTTCTTCAATAGCATTCGCAGTACTGCCCAACCAGGCATTTATGTTACTCAAAATAAAATTTGTCTGACTTAAACCCATAGTTATTCTCTCAATTATATATCTCGTATATATATTAAAAATATTATTCCCAATAAATTGCTATGTTTTTTGATTTTTGTAAAGAATTATTAACAAACAAAGATAATTTTTTAAAGTTTACCCCCCAAAAGTCCGATAAATATTTTAAGGAAATGTTATAAGGGATACGTAAAATGGCTCTGAATGTTTACAATCAAAACTACAAATTAGGCATCGACACATCTGTTCTTAAACAAGTTTCAGCAGAAATTTTAAAAAGAGCAGAAGCTAAAAACAGCCAATACAATGTAAACAATTCATTCGGGAATGTTTTGAAAGCAACAGAACTGGGTGTTGATTTATACAAAGGCAACATCGACACCCAAGTTGCAAAACAAATTGCACTGAATAACAGCGGATTGCAAATTCAACTGAGTGAGAGTGCTCAAAAAGCAATCCAATTTTTAAATTCACAAGCAGCTCAAAATATTTCAAAAAATGTTGAAGGTAAAATGACTATTTCAGTAAATGAAGTTAACGGTCAAGTAAAACCTCAAACTGCACCTTTATTTAACAGCATCATAAGCAACAGCACAAGCAAAGATAAAAACGGTTCAAACCCATTCTATCACGGTGAATTACTAATGGGTAATTCTAAAAAAAGTGAAAAATCAGAAGATACTTTAACAAAAAGTATTTTTGATTAGACAAAATAAAAAGTCTGATAAAAAATATTAATCAGGCTCAGCTATGTTAATATCCATAGCATCATACGATTTCTCAATATCTTCCTCGAGTTCATCTTTTTTTTGTTTATTATTTTGTTTATTATTTTTATTTTTTTCATCTTGCAAAAGTTGTTTTTTCTTAGCATTAATAACATTTGCAACATTCATCATAGCGAGAGAATTAAGTGTAGCACGCAATACGGCACTTCTGTCCATATATTTTTCAGACTCATTTTGTTCCTCTTCTTCCTCAGCTCTTTGCTGAGCAAAGTATTCACCGCCCTGCCCCATTTTATCATCTTGAGTTCTTGCAGCAGTACCTGATATATCGCCTCCTTTAAAATTGAAAGAGCCGCCAATCCCGAAAAATCCTGCTGACCTGTTATCGACCATAATTTTACCCTCGACACATTACCATTCGTTTTTTACTGCGTGTTTATTTGAGTATAGATGATTTAATGCTATATTAACTCATCTAAATAAATTATTTTGCTACAATATTAATAAAAATTTACATTAAAATTAATCACCAAAAGAGCAATAGCATGATATAATTTTAACAATAAAGCAGCCGGATAATCGCACATATAATAATCAAAGTATAAATATACACAATTATAAATGTGAGGAAAGTCCGTGCATCCAAGGACAGATCGCCGGGGAAACCCCGGACGGCGTGAGCCGGTGGATAGGACCACAGAAAACAT
>CASGAK010000127.1 GCA_949299435.1 uncultured bacterium | reverse complement strand
GTTTTGATAAAAGGGTATACGTAATTTTCACCAAAATAATCCGTTCTTTCTTGTGCTGTAGCAAAATTTGATAAATCCCAGCCTTCTAAAAATCCATGTTTGTTCTCCGCTAATTTCATTGCTTGGCTTAGCTCTGTATATGCCTTTTTTAACTGTACTACAGTCTGCTTTTTCTTATAATTAGTAATTACAGTAGGCAGTGTCATTGCAGCAACTATTCCGATTACGCCTAAGGTTATCAACACTTCTGCTAGGGTGAATGCTTTTTTGCTTCTAAACTTTTGATTACTTAATGTTATATTTTGCTCTTTGATTTCTCGAGCAATTTCTGATTTGTTTAAATTTTTACCTCTAAGCGGGTATTTTTGCGGTGCCCCCCCCCCCCGTAAATTCAATCATAGTCTGCATTTTCAGCTCCTTTCGTTTTTTATCAATTTTCATCATCTGCTTTTTTATTATAACAAGTTTTATGAAAACGTGCAAGAATTTTAGCAATATATTTTCTATTTACATAGCTCTTATTACTTTCATTTTATTACATCAAATCAAAATATTTATTCTTAACTCAAACGGTATAAGCAGATTAGGTATTTTGCTAAAATTATCGCTGATAAGTAGGAAATTAAAGACAATTACCCCTTATAGCGATATGCTTTTTAAAATATCTCTAATCCCATCAAAATCTTATGCAATCTTACGTTATGCACTCTTATATAGTCTACTTTTCTTTCCACTGCAAGAGTATTTAGAGCTACTGTAAATATATCTTTCATATCGTTATCATAATCCTGCATATTTAACAAAGATTTTCGTGAAAGCCCTAGCATTAATTCACAGCCAAGTCCGTTAAATTCTTCTATACGTTTTAGAATTTCAAAATTATCTTCCCTTGTCTTTCCAAAACCAATTCCGGGATCCAGTATTATATTTTCTTTTTCTATCCCTTTTGATATGGCATAATCTATTTTTTGTTTCAGATTTAGATAAATTTCATCAATTAAGCTATCGTAGCACGGATTATCCTGCATAGTTTCAGGGGTGCCTTTGGAATGCTGAAGAATTATTTTTACCCCATAATTTGCTATCACATCAACCATGTTTTCATCATAATCAAATCCGGATACATCATTTATTATCGAAGCCCCGTTTTGAATACATACATCTGCTACTTTTGCACTTCTTGTATCTATACTTATCGGTACAGTTATATTTTGCTCTTTTACAAACTCTAATATCGGTAAAAGTCTGTCAATTTGAGCTTCTGCTGATACAGGTGTTGAATAAGGTTTTGTAGATTCCGCTCCGATATCTATTACATCTGCTCCGCTGTCTATCATATATTTTAAATGCTCTGTCGCTTTTTCATAATCCAAAAATTCACCGCCGTCTGAAAATGAATCAGGTGTTAAATTTAATATCCCGACTATCTTCGTATTACTTAGCTTGGTTTTACCCAACAAAATATCAATCTCTTTTGATAAGTCTTTCAAACCGAAGGGTTGTTGTTGCAACTTTTCTGATATTTTTTTTAGCTGAGAATAACTGCCGCCTAATATACAGTCGGTTTTTTCTATTTTGGCTGTGATTGTTTCTTTGTGGGTTGCACAGTCAGCTCCGTAAGACAATGCCGTCTGCTTTAATATATTTGCCTGCACAGGTGTCAAGTTATATATCTTTATGTTTTTATATTTAAACTTTAATGCACCACGTTTGGAATATGTTCTGTCAAAACCTATTCGTTCTATCTCTTTTTCTATTTCGTCGGTTATAATTTCTTTTATTACAAAATCTTTCATACTGATACTTTATCAAAAAAACAGATATTTCTATATTATTCTTTTATATTATATTTATGTAAACATATTAAATCTATTAATAAAAAGAAATTAAACAATATATTTTTAAAATCTCATTTATTAATAGTAGTAGCTTAGCGGCTATATTACAGTAAATAATAAGATAGATATAATTTACTGCACTGACATCAAATACTGTGGAATAAAAAAATACGATGGAATACCCTCGTTTTATTTAATATCAACATTAACAGCCCATTTAAATTGATTTCATTATAAAAATCCACCCTTGTTACATATCTCAATTTTTTCGAGTATATATTTATACATCTTCATCATTAGCTAATGAATTTAAAAACTGAGATTTTTGGATATGCTCACCATAAGCAATAGATGTAGTTTTTGCTATATTTGTAAGTCCTGTCAAAAGTGTCATTAAGGCAAGGCCAAAGCCTAAAAATGATGCGACTCCTATGAATGGTCTGCTTTTAACAATTTTACTCAATACGGGAGTTTTTTGAACCCAGCCTGTTATGCTTTCTGTAAACTCTCTGGCCATTTTACCAAAATTACCGAACAGACTCTTAGATTGCTTTATCGGCTTTTGTGCAAATTTGATATTATCTACAACTTCTTGGGACAAATATCCTAATTTTTTTGTAGAATTAAACATTTTTAAACCGGCTTTATTACTTGCAGCCGCAACAGCACCTCCGCCAAGAGCTACTTCGCCAACTTTTTTCTTTTTTTCTTCAATATCTTGTTTTCTGTTTTCATTATAACTTGTGAATGATACTGAAGCTACTTTCATTATTCTTCTCCTTCAGCAATTTCAGGTTTTTTAAATTCATCAATAGCCTCTACTGCACCCGTAGAAATACCGCCAGCAACACTCAATGTACCTACTGCTGCTTTTTTATAATCAATTCCTATAATTTTATTGTATGCTTTTACAACTCCTTCAGCTAAAAATCCAAAGAAAGTATCAATCACATTTGTAACTTTTTTAACTATTTTATTATCGGCAACACTTTTACCAAATTTTTTCAGTGAAGTTACAACATCTGAGCTAGCAAACTGTTTTAGTTTGCTATTAAGTTTAGCTTTGTTATTTTTATATGTTGAGGTGTTTTTAACCGCTGTAATTTTTTTAGAAAAATATGTTTCTGCTTTTTTCAGACCTTTTTTAAGCGGTTCTGAAATATTTTCAGAGAATTTCTTAGTTATTTTTTGGACAATTGGAGAACTATACATATCTTTAAAGGCAGCTAAAATATATTTTGCACTCCAGCCTGTTGCCATACCACCTAAAACTCCTGCGGCGAATACAGCTCCGCCTTTCATTGCTGTCTTCATAGGCTTTGGTATACTTTTTTCTTTGTCCGCTATAATCTCTTCTAAATCTCGATGCTGCTTTTCCCAAAGCATACGATCTTCGTCATTATCATATTCTGCTTTTAATTTATCTACTTCTGAGATATTTCTATTGCCAAAATACACAGAATTAATTCTTTGATTACTTACAGGACTAATTGTTAACATATTTTCTCCATTTCTTTAGACTTTTGCATTTAGTCTAATGGACGTAAAAAAACTTTTTTGCTGTCTACACTCAAAATTTTTAATAAAAATTTACAAACACTCTACGTTGCTAATTATCTCATATCTGCTCAGTTTTGTAAAGTAGTTGTAAATTTTTACAACCTTGAAAACTTTTACGTGCCGTGAGTTCTCTATCTATTTTATTCAGACAATCCATTTTTTTACCAAGCCATCTTGGAGCTATCAAATTTTTCTTCAGACCGTTTCCTGCAAGTCTGTGGATTGTAGTTGTGGGGGGAAGATATTCCAAAAAATCACATACCGTTTTTATATATTCTTCCTCGCTCATAAAATTAATTTCACCTGCATTGTATAGCTCTGCTAATTTCGTGTTATCCAACGCACAAAGCATATGTATTTTTACACCGTCTACTTTTAATTTTGCAAGAGTTTGTGCTGTTTGCATAATTTCATCATGCGTTTCCCACAAGCCGAATATCACATGCACACATACATTTATACCTTTTTCTTTTGTCTTTTCATAAGATCGAAGAAAACAATCAAAATCATGCCCGCGGTTAATTTTTTTTAATGTTTTATCATGAATTGACTGTAGTCCGTATTCTATCCAAGTATAATAATCGTTTTTATAGTCAGCAATAAGCGATAATTTTTCATCATCTACGCAATCCGGTCTTGTACCTATGGATAGTCCTATCACCCTGGTATCAGACAATGAAGAATTATATATCTTTTCAAGTTCTTTTACAGGTTTATAGGTATTTGAGTATGCCTGAAAGTAAGACATAAATTTTTGAGCTTTAAAACGTTCACTTAAATTTTTAATTCCCTCTTGGACTTGCTCTTCAATGGATAGAAGATTTGAATGTGCCTGAGAAAAACTCCCGCCATCATCACAAAAAATACAACCACCTTTTGAAATTGTACCATCTCTGTTTGGACACGAAAAACCGGCATCAAGGGTTATTTTATATACCTTGACACCGAATTTGTTCTTTAAATATGCACTGTATTGATTATAACGCTTGTCTGTACCGTTAAAAAACATTATTTTTCTTCATCTTGTCCGTCTAAAATCGGATATACATAATGTTCTCCACAGTTCGGACATACAACCTCTTGTTGTTTACCTTTTTCGAGTTGAGCTACCTCAAACAAAGTTTTACAACCTGATTGTACACATCTTATAGCCCAAGTCGGTCTGATTAATCTTGCCATAAATTCCCCTCTATTTTTCTTAAAATAACAATTATATTCTATCATCAGAATTTTGTTTATGCAAGTTTTAAACTTCAGTTAACTATGCCTAAAACTAACACAATGGACTAATTTATATATAAAATTGCAAAGGTATAATATTACTGACAATAAGGAGTATTTAAATGAAACGATTTTTTATAATATTTGCGATTTTGACAGTAAGTTTCTTAGCTTTTTTTGATGCCAAAACGAGAATGGAGGAACTAGATGCTGTCGCTGCAACTACACCAAGTCAGGTTGAAATGAAACGTGATATGCAAAAATCAACCGGAGGCAGAATTCAAGAAAGAAACAACAATCCGCCTATGAATATGACTTATCCCCAAAGCCAAAATAACAACCCTAAAGGTCAAAATATCCCGCAAAAACTAAACCCGCAATTTAAGCCGATTACCCAACCGGCACAAAATCAAAGACCGTAAATAATTTCGCCAAAATCACTTTCGTTTTGTCCTTTTATTTCTTTGGATTTAAAAATATCATATGTAGGTGCATTCATTCTAAAAAACGTACTGGGTGCTGCATTTTGCGTACTCTTAGGTGATACAACCGGATCTGTTGATTTTGGGAAAAATCTTAACGTTACATTTTGGGCAATACTTCTGCCGACTATTGCTTTTGAATACATTTCCAGTTGTTCCAATTTCATTGCTGCCTCTGATGGAGATTTTGCTTTGAATTCATTATTATTATTTCCCAATTTTTTACGATAATTACCGCTCCACATTACCAAAGAATTTACGGTATCAATCAGGACTGCATTCGTTTCCAAATCATAAGGATATACTATATTAAATTGACTTGACAAGTCCAAGACTTCCCATATACTCCTACGTAAATTACTCTTTTTGGTTGTCGCTGCACTTGATATTAAAAGAACAGATTTTGCCCCAAAGACATCTGAAATATTCTTTATTGCTTGCATATCAAGATTTGCTGCTCTATTATATTTCCTTAGAGTATTCGCAGTAAGTGTCTTTAAATTCGGATTTGAGGAAATTTTTGCTCTTACTGCATCTAATGTCGGTGCTGTAATACCATTTGAACTGTTGAAATTTTCTATTACATCTTCTGCAAATACATTTGAAGCTTCGTCATAGCAATAGTAATTGTTACATACGTTGAGAATATCTGCAGGCAATACCAACACATTAAAAGTCACAGCGTTTGCCCTTAGAGGAAATAGTAATGCTATTAACAATAAAACTCTCAATAAATATTTCATAAATATATTGTAGCACAGAATTTTTCATACAACTAACTGATTATTTTAATCTTTAGATAAATTAAAATAATAAGAAAACAGGAGAAATAGCATGGATTATCAATTTTTAATGGAAAAAGCCAAAAATGCGTCTAAAAATTCATATTCACCATATTCTCGATTTCCGGTAGGAGCATGCGTACTGGGCAAAAGTGGAAATTATTATTATGGCTGTAATTTTGAAAACTCCAGTTTCGGACTCACAATCTGTGCTGAAAGAAATGCTATTGGAAATGCCATTGCAAATGGAGAAAAAGAAATTATAGCAATTGCTATTTATTCTCCAAATATGGAAGATTGTCTGCCTTGCGGTGCCTGCAGACAAGTTATATCAGAATTTTCTAAAGAGGACGGTATTGACGTTATAACTGAAGTTGGCGGAAATCTCAAAATCCGTAATTTTAATGAATTACTCCCGGGAAGATTTAAGTTATAGTATGTATTTTATTGAGCTTTTAGTCAAATACTTTCAAAAAGACAAAGTAGAAAATTTAATTGATAAATTTGAAAGTGAAAAAGCAATAAATCCACTTGAAGAAACTTTCTTTGATGAGAATAATGAAAGTGAAAATTGCGAACATATTTTTATGCCATTAGACAGCAGCGGGGAAAATTTTGCCTGTTCCAAATGCGGACTAATTATCAGTAAAAGAGAATATGAAAAAAGAAATTTCTTTAAAGATAAATAATTAAGTTTAAGTTAAAAACAGACCTTAATAAGTTACACTTTAAATCCCTTATACTTGTATTGTTATACCCTTTAATACGTTACTATTAAATTCGGCTTTGGTATCATTTTTCTGACAATTATTAATGTCCCAATGCTGTTGTGGATTCTTCCTTTATCATTTGTGAAAGAATTTTTTTAGCTGTTTCTAACTGGACATCATGCCTGTTTTTTATATCATCTAAGGTTACTTTCACTTCTATGTCAGGTGAAATACCTTTTTTATTAATATCAGATCCTGATGGAGTCAGATATTTTGCTATGGTCAAATTTAAGCCTGTTTCATTTGGCAGAGGCATTATCTTTTGAACCATTCCTTTACCGAATGTTTTTGTACCTAACAGTTTTGCTTTTTTGTAATCCTTCAGAGCTCCTGAAAGTATTTCACTTGCACTAGCACTTGAGCCGTCTACTAATACTATCATTGGTTTGTCTATTTCAAATTCGGTATCTTGGGCATATATATCATATCGGTAATCATCTCGTCCTACAATACTTACCAAATTCCCGTTTTGGATAAATAAGTTCGCGATAAATATGGCATTCGGCAATAATCCTCCTGTATTACCTCGTAAATCCAAGATAAGCCCGTCTGTATTTTTTGTTTTTTCTACCGCCTCCATAAATTCATTAGGAGTCGAGGTGCCTAAAAAACTAGAAATTTGTATATAGCCGATATTTTTATCTACTGAACTTTTTACTGTTTTAATTTTTATCTCTTTACGCATAACTTTTTTTATAAATTTATCTTTGTTACGCATAATAGTTAACTCTACTACTGTATTTTCAGGACCTCTTACTAAATTAGCAACTTCTGAAAGAGCAAGCCCGTTTACTTCTTTACCGTTTATGTCCAATATGACATCTCCGGCTTGAAGATTTGCTGCTTGGGCGGGTGTACCTTCTATTACATTTATTATATGCACCTTTCCTGATACTGAAGCAATATTTACTCCTATTCCGGTAATTTTTGAATTTATGGAGGTATTTTGATCGTTATACTCCGCTTTGTCCATATATCTGGAGTAGGGATCATCTAAACTCGCAAGCATTGTATCTATTGCAACTTTTGCGTCTGCATCAGTCTTTATTTTTCCATGGTAATGATCTTTCCATCTCGACCAGGATTGATGATTCATCGAAGGATCATAATAATTATTCTTAACAGTTGACCAAACATTATCAAACAGTTTTTGGCTTGATATGTGCTCATGATTTACAAGCTCGCTTGTATCAGTTATTGAATAGTTATTGTTTACATGCATTACAAATTTATTCAATGCAAATAAGCAAAATACTGTTATTATGAATAATATTATTTGATTTCTCTTCATACGATTATTTAACATCAACGAGTTTTTTTAATCAATATACTTTATAATTAGTCTGATAAGTTATTATAAAATCTACAAATCTTCAAACCCGGGTGATGTCGCAGGAAGTCCTTTATAACCTTCATTTGAGCGGACAGTCTTTTTAATATATTTGTCTGAATAGTTTCCTTTTTCAAACAGTTTTTTAAGCGTATTTTCTCTTGTAACTAGAGGGTGCAAATTTTCTTCACTTTCAGGATATTTTTCTAAAATTTCGCACCAAACAGATGCTTCCATTGTCCAGGCATAAGTTTCTTCAGCTATTGAATTGTATTCATCTTGATGAAGTGCTTCATGAGAGAGCAATGCTGCTATTGCTCCCGGGGGTGCATCTTTATGTTTCGGATTTATGAATATATATAATCGCCCACCTTTTTTCCAGCCTAAAGCATCAAAATCACCATAATCAGATCTTATGGTACTCAAATCTTTAAACATTACTCTTACAGGCTTTTGCGACAGATTATTACCCAGTATTGCACGTCTTGAGAACTCCCCGTTTGTATCTTTTAACATGTCCAATGCAACATGAAATATATGGTCTTCGCTTATATCTTTATATAGAGGTTTTATCCTTTCTACATATTCTGCGTTATACTTTTCAGGATAATTTTCGGGTATTACTATCGGATCTTTTTTCCCGAATGAAAACGCAGGAAGCGTTATCGCCATTGAAAAAGCTATCAACATTATCCTTGTTATATTTGTCAAATCTTTTTTTACCACTGTTCTCCTCCAAATTACTACATACTTAACAGTTTATACTATTTTTTTTTAATGACAAATTTTTCTTTGACAAATTTAATATTTTTATTTTCTGTTAAGTGTTGCAAGCTCTTTGTATAAGATTTTGTATTCCTCTTTATCTTTTCCAAGACTTTCTGCTTCTTTTATATACTCAAACGCCGTTTCTATATCTTTATTTTCTTTGTACAATTTACTCATTTCAGCATAATACTTGGGATTATTTATATCGTAAAATATAGCTCTTTTCATACATTCTACGGCTTCTTCAAAATCTTTTTCCTGATTTCTTGCAAGTGCTAGATAATAGTATGCTTCTGATGAATTTATGTCCAAAGACAATGCGTTTTGAGCATAATACTTTATCTTTTCGTAATCACCTTTTAAATATGACGCTTTTGCTCCCAGCAAATATGCGTCCACTAAATTATCATTTGACTCCGTAATTCGATTGATAATTTCAAGTGCTTTTTCAGGCTCTTTCTCCTTTATAAAAACTTCTGCATAGTCACATTGATATGATATATTCTCAGGATAATTTTTGGTCAGTTCTGATAATATTTTTTCCGCCTTATCAAAAATCAACAACTCGCTATATACTTTTGCAAGAGCAGATTTTGTAAAATTATCATCGGAATTATTTTCTAAATTATTCTCTAATATTGACTTTGCTGATAAAAAGTCTTTTTCATTATATTTTAAAAGAGCCTCTATGACCTTAGTCTGCTTATGGTTTGGATTTAATTCCAATATAAATTTAACTTCATTTTTAGCTTTATCAAACTCTTTTTGTCTGTAATACAAATAACAAAGTGAATATCTATAATCAACATTTTCAGGTGCAAGACCTATTGCCTTTTTATATGCACCTGCTGATTCTTCATACCAACCGTTTAGAAAATATGCATTTGCCAAATTATAGTAATATATAGACTTATTTTTCGATAATGCAGATGCTTTTGAAAAATATTTTATTGCATCGGTATATTTTTCATTCTCCAATGCAAAAAGTCCTAAATAATTAAGCACCTCATCACTTTCTGTAATATTTTCCAAAGATTTAAAAATTTCATAAGATTTGTCAAACTCATTTTTATCAAAATATATTTTGCCTTTCAAAATTAAAGAATCATCAGATTCTTTATCAATTTTTGATATAATTTCAAGTGCTTTTTCATAATCTCCACGTTCATAATAAGATTTTGCATATTCTATTAATACGCAATCACTCAAAGGCTTTGATGATACATATTTTTCAATTTCATCATAATCTTTTTGCATAGCAAGAATTTTTATAAGCCCTGCAAGGTTTTCTGAGGAACCTTCAAGCATATAGACTTTTTCTGCCATTATCTTTGCATCATTTATCCTGTTTTGTTTTATATAAATTTTTTCCAATAATTTATAAGAATCAACATGGGTATTGTCCTTTGACAAAACTCGTTCCAAATACTTTTCCGCACGCAGATAGTTGTTTAATTGATAATACAAATCCCCTAACTGATAAAGAATTTCGATATTATCAATTTCGACTTCCAATGTCTTATAAAGCATCTCTATAGCTTGCTTATAGCAGCCTTGTGACTTTAATTCAAAGGCTTGTTTTATATATTCCAAAACCTCATTTTCTTGCATAGATCCTCTAAATTACTTTTTCTTCTTATTTTTATCTGTTTCTTTTTTGTTTTCATTTATAATTACCAAAACTTCATCTTCGCCGGCCATTTTCAGGTTATTTCTTGCGATACCTTCCAAAGATGTAGTTTTTGAAAACTGTTTTATATCATCTTTCAAATCCTGATTGCGTGCTTCTGCCTCATCGCGGACTTTTTCCAACGTGTTGATTTTTGACTTATATGAAATAGTCTTTGAAATATTTAAGATTGTTCCAAAACCAACTTGGACTAGAAAAAACAACAATACTACAGTTAAAAATGAATAATAAAAACCTTTTTTAGCTTTATTTTTTTTACTGCTGCTTCTTGCAGAACGAACAGACTTCGCAGATGCTTCCTGCGGGGCTGATGTATTATTTGCATTCACATTTTTTTCATCTTCAGCAGTCACACATACCTCACTTTATTAATATACATTATAATCAAAACCCGCAAGATATACAATTTTGTATTAATAAATTTACAATTTGAAATTTGTAGTAAAATTCAACTGTGACCAAGTATTTCCTGTATTCATATCATAAGTCTGTTTTGCTCCGATTCCAAAACGCATTCTGTCTACATCTTTATTTCCCAGAGGATTTATCGAAAATATTAACTCACTTGAGCGTCTGTTCCTTGTAATATCAGTAGAAATAACATCTTGAATGGCAAAAATATTATTAAATTTTAATTCAGGAATCACACTAAAATTATCGGTTTGAATTTGAGTAATCGTCATATTATTTTTTTTATACTTTGAGCTTAGTGAAAAATATTTACTATCATACTTTGTAAACAAGCTAGTTGTATTCTCAAGTTGTGACGTTGAAATTTCACTGTCAAAAGAGGTTCCATATGACCAATTGCCGTCTTTTTGGGTGAAATTTCTGGAACTTGGAGATATATTGTACTCTTCTCCTTTAAATTTCGAAATTGAATAAATATTTTTCATATCAGGAACTATACCGGTTTTATCAACCAAAGCCTCTTTCGCAATTTTTTCGGGTGTTTTTAAATCAAGCTCCATTTTGTTATAATCTTCCATATACAAAATATCATCTGCACCTTCTACAAATTCAGCATATCCTTTTAATGTAGTTGCGTTTAATACAATAGGTTCCTCCTCATATGCTTCTTGCTCTGTATCTGCAGCAACCGGTATATTTGAATTATTTTTATTATTCTTATTTTTTTTATCATCTTTTTGTATATTTTGCTCCGGCTCATCATCTGGAATTGCCCATATAAATATATTGGGTAATTTATTCTCCTCACTTTGAGTTGTTTCTTGAGAGAAAACAGGTATTTGAAATACCAATATAAAAGCTAATAAAAAAATAATTCTCTTCATATTTTTATTTTACACTTCCTAATATTCTAAGGTCAAACAGCTCTGTAAATACTATTTTTCACTTGTATCAAGGTTGTCTAATGCATACTCACAACATTGGCGAACTAAATTATTCAACGACACGCCCTTATTTTGTGCAACAGTATATAGCCTTTCCACTAAATTTAAGGGCAGTCTGAATGTTTTATTCACCATTTCTTCTTTTTCTACTTTAAACATAATAATTAATATACAACATTTTGCACTCATTTATATACATTATATTTTTATATTATTATATAAGTGTAATTTACACTTGATTTTTTAAGTGCAATATGTTATATACAACTTGGAGGTATTATGGACAAAAACGCATTTACAATGGCAGAAACTTTAATAACCCTTGGAATAATAGGGGTAATAGCCGCACTAACACTTCCTACAGTAATCAATAATGCCCAAGACCGACACTTTAGAGCAATGTTTAAAAAACAATATTCCATAATTTCTCAAGCATTTTTAAATGTATACCTGGAAAATGGCGAAGAAATCCAATTTGAAGAATGGAAAGAAATGGTAAAGTATGTCTGTCAGGTAGGTGCAAAACTTAAATCACCACAATCAGGACTAAAATGTGATGAAGTCTTACAAAATTATCAACCAGGGCAAAATTATGTAAGGGAAGATAAAAAGTTTCGCTGGCATGAAGATGGAACATGGTACAATGCGAAAAAATTACCTATGGTATTAAATAGCGGTTACATTGCTATGACTTTTTATTTGCCCGATGGAGCTTGGATAAACTTTAATTGCTCTAGATATGTCTTAGTTGATGTTAACGGAGCTAAAAACCCAAACACAGTTGGACGAGATATTTTTTATTTTGTTATTCCACATGGTTCGCCTTCTCCAAACTTTTTTGAACTCAAACAACATGGTACATATGCAAATGGCTGTAGTGGTGGTAAATATTCAGTAAAACTTACACCAGACAACTACGAAGAAGACTGTCTAAACGGAACAGGCTGGGGGTGTTCTCCTATGTATATCTTGCAATAGACTTTTTGTAAAAATGATATTCTGAACATCTTTTACAACTTCACTTCAATTATAAAATTTCACTACTGTAATTATCGAAGAATTTTTCGCACAATCAAAATGCAACTTGAATTTGAAATCTGTGCGTGATACTATAAAAATTGCTGAATGTATAGAATCGAGTCATCTTGAGCTCCCAAAACAATCAACAATATAGACAGTATAATATACAGCTCAAATGACTAAGGAAGGATATCAAAATGGAAGAAGTAAGAGTCAGAATAGCACCGTCACCAAGTGGAAACTTACACATTGGAACGGCAAGAACAGCTTTATTTAACTATCTTTTTGCAAAAAAGAACAACGGTAAATTTGTATTAAGAATCGAAGATACAGATGCAGAACGTACAAGTCAGGCATATATTGATAACATCTTTGACAGTTTAAAAGCACTGGGACTAAACTGGGACGAAGGTCCAGATGTGGGTGGTCCTTATGGTCCTTATACCCAATCAGAAAGATTTGATATTTACCCTAAATATGTCCAAGAATTACTGGATAAAGGGTTTGCGTACGAATGTTTCTGTACACCTGAAGAACTTGAAGCTGAAAAAGAAGAAGCTACAAAAAATAAAAAACCTTATGTATATTCTAAAAAATGTGAAAATTTAACAGAAGAACAAAAAGCAAAATTAAGAGCAGAAGGCAGAAAACCAGCTATAAGATTTAATATTCAAAAAGCACAAAAGGCTTTTCATGACTCATCAATTCTAAAATTTGACGACTTAGTTAAAGGCGAATTACATATGGATACAGATCTTTTGGGTGATTTTGTAATTTTGAAGTCAAACGGAACTCCTACATATAATTTTGCTGTAGTAATTGATGATATGTTAATGAAAATTTCGCATGTAATTCGTGGTGAGGACCATATCTCAAATACATTTAAACAAATTTTGATATTTGAAGCATTAGGAGCAGAAGTCCCAAGATTTGGACATTTAGGAATGATTTTGGCACCTGACAGAAGCAAATTATCAAAACGCCATGGTGCAACAGCCGTATCAGAATTTGTAGAAAAAGGATACCTTACAAATGCTTTAATCAACTTTGTAGCACTTTTAGGCTGGTCACCGTCTGATGGTCAGGAAATTAAAACCGTCGATGAAATAGCTCAAGACTTCAGAATAGGTGAAATTTCATCTTCAAATTCCATTTTCGAATACGATAAACTTAACTGGATGAACAGCCATTATATAAAAATGCTGCCAATCGAAGAATTAAAAGAAAAATTAAAACCGTATTTAACAAAATATGATTTAAGCGAACTGACAGATGCTGAATATACAAGAATGGTAGAAGTTACCCGCGAACCTCTAACACTTTTATCAGATATCACAGATGCAGTCCCTTATTTCTTCGGAGATGACGTAGAAATAGAACCTGAAGTTCAAACTGATGTATTAGATACAGAAATTTCTCAAAATGTATTGAAAGAGTTTGTATCTCAAGCTCAAAACTGGGATTGGACTGAAGAAAATCTCCATGAAAAGTTAGAAATATTCAGAGGTGAATTTAAAGAAAAAGGCATAAAACCAAAGGTTACAATGTGGGCAATAAGAGCAGCAGTAACCGGTAGAACAAAAGGTGCTGATATGACAGCTATACTTGCAATTATCGGTAAAGAAAAGAGCATTAAACGTTCAAAAGCTGCAATCAAATAAAAACTACATACGTAATACTTTGTAAATAATTATTACGAAATTCCGTTAAAAATTAAACTTTTTAACGGAATTTCCGTATATAGGAAAATATAAAAAACTAATGGTTGCACAAAGCAAGGACTTATGTAAAAGAGAGGCGTAGTCCAGACAAAAAGGAGTTGAAAATGGCATTGACAAAGAGAGTATTCGAAGAAGAAACTGAGGGCAGAGTATTTGATTTCTTTACGAAAGAAGAAATCCAAAAAAACTTAACATTTCTTATGCTTGTGGAAGCAATATTCCACGCGGACGCAGAGCAAAGAAACCGTATTATTCAAGTAATTGACCAACATGATGAAAATTCTACATTGTACTATACCAATGATAAATTTTTAGAAATAATTGATTTATACGGACTTGATGGGTTTATTTATTAATTTTGCCATGATAAAATAGCTGTATGGAATTTAAGCACTATACGGTAATGAAACATGAAGCTGTCGATGCTTTGGAATGTCAAGACGGTAAAATCTATGTAGACTGTACCTTAGGCGGGGGCGGACATAGTGAGCTTATTTTACAAAAAATCCAACCTGATGGCAGGTTAATTGCATTTGATATAGATAAAGAAGCAATAGCTGCAGCATCTGAACGCTTAAAAAATTACAAAAATTTAACAATAGTCAACAGCTCCTACGTTGACATTAAAAAGGCACTGTCTGATTTGGGCATATCCCGAATTACAGGCGGTGTCCTATTTGACCTAGGAGCGAGCTATCACCAGTTTAATAAAGCCGAGAGGGGCTTTTCATTCTCAAAAGAAGCACCGCTGGATATGAGATTTAATCAAGATGCCGATTTTTCGGCTTATGATGTTGTAAATAGCTACAATGAAAATGAGTTGGTTAAAATATTTTCTGAATACGGTGAAGAAAGATTTTCAAAAAGAATTGCAAAAAAAATAATCGAAGTAAGAAAGTCCAAAAACATTGAAACCACAACCGAATTAGCCGATTTAATAGTAAATTGCACACCAAGGGTAAAAACATCTATACACCCTGCTACACGTGTATTTCAGGCTATTCGCATCGAAGTAAATAAAGAGTTAACAAATGTAAAAAATACTCTGAATGATGTGTTGGAATTATTAGACATTGGTGCTATAATAAGTGTAATAAGTTTTCATTCATTAGAAGACAGGTTAGTGAAAAACTTATTCAGGTATCATTCGCAAAAGTGCCACTGCGAACCAAATCAAATGATTTGCAAGTGTCCTCCACCAAAGCTGGAGCTGGTAAATAAAAAACCAATAATTGCGAGTGAAGAGGAGATTAAGGAAAATCCGCCTTCAAGAAGTGCAAAATTAAGAATTGCAAGATGTATTAATTAGTTTTGAGAAAAAGATTTTCACTTTAAAGACGGGCAGTTGGGGAAATAAAAGTTGAATACAGCAAGAGTAAGACAAGACGACTACAATTATTCTTATACGCAAACGAGTTACACACAAAGCCCGATAACTCAGGCTCCGGTAATAGAAGGACCCTTCTATTACGACAAAGAAAATTTGGTAAAAGAAATGGCAATCAGAAGAGTAAACAAAACTTTATCCGGTTTATTGACTATGCTGATATTAACGGCATTCGTCAGCTATTACAGTGCCATGACCAATGAAGTCACTTTAAATAAACTAAGACGCCAGATAACAACTTTGAATGAAGAAAATTCCGAATTACAAAACCAACTTGATCGTCTGAAATCATTTAACAATGTTGATGACAAAATGGGAGAATACAATTTATTACAAAAAGCAGCTAAAGTAATAGAAGTTCCTGCTGTGGCTCCTGCAGCACCCATTGAAACAAAAAAAGAAACAACAACTGCATTTAACTGGGCTATCGGATATTAATTAGTAAATAATTTTAAATATAAAAATTTAAAATTATAAAATTTATACCAAAGTTTTAACTTTCCCATACTAAAGTATGAAATTTTGTAAATTTTATTAAAGTTTTTCAAATTCATGCCGTTATATATAAAAAAGGTAGTAAGTAGAAGGCATGAGCTTAATGAAAAAAGACGAAAATAAAACAGGTGTTTCACTTTTTAGCCAATCTGAATTTCTCATGGACAACGATCCGCTGGAAGAAATTTTTGCATTAAATTTAGGTGATTTTTTATCAGAGCATTTAATTTCTGAGGATTTGGCACTGAAAATAAGTGAGCATAATCAAAAAGATAAAAAAGCAGGTCTAAAAAGCCAATTACAAGAATTAATTTCAATATATTCATTAAACAACACCCTATGCGTATTGAATTTTGATAAAGAAAAAGGCTATGCAATAATTACGTCAATTGCAAAATCAATATCACAAATGGTAGATAGTGAACTTTGCAACATTTACATATCAAAAGAATATGCCAAAGAAGCTACAGAAAGTGATTTTCAACTAATCCCAGCAGGTTCATCATCTAATTTTGAATTGAACGGTCTAAATCTTGATAGTGATAATATCATTACAAGAACATACCTATCAAAAGAAACGACAACAGAAAATTCTTCAATAGGTTTTTCAATCCACAGCACCTCCCAAAACATTGGTGTAATTGAAATAAAAAGCGATAACTTACAAAAAGAATTTATAGAACTTATAGAAAGTATCGCAACCCTTTTTGCAACTTCTATCACCTTGCAAAGCCAAATTGATGAAACTTACAAACTTTTAAGCGATGAAACCGCTGACATGAAAGATTTACAGCACATGCGTGCTGAATTGACGGCATTGATAGGTGATCTTTGTGATTACCAACAAATATTTGTCCAAAACCTTGCGAACGCAGTAGACACAAAAGGCGGATACAAAGTTTCACATTCAAAAAATACAGCAGACCTTGCAAGAAAAATTTGCAAACAACTCGGTCTGAATGAAAAGACGACAGATTTAATATATTACGCAGGTCTTTTGCAAAACATCGGCAAAATCACACTTCCAGAAAGCATTTTTGCAACAAACGGAAAACTCTCAGATGAAGACTTCCAAAAAATACAAAACCATGCAAATGTCGGAGTAAACCTTTTGATGAATATAAACTTTTTATCAGAAGTGGTACCATACATAACTTACCAAAAAGAACGCATAGACGGCTCAGGCAGCCCTGAAGGCTTAAAAGGTCAATCAATACCATTCGGATCTAGAATTATTGCCGTAGCTGACGCATATTCAGCAATGACCTCAGACAGACCTTACAGAAAAGCAATGAGTACAGATAAAGCACTTTCAATTATGAAAGAAGAAGCTGGAACTAAATGGGACACAGATGTCGTAAATGCACTTCATGAAGTAATTAAAGCATAAAATTATATACCAAAAACTAAAATAGACAGCTTTCAAGCTGTCTATTTTTTTATAATCTAATCTTGAATAATACTGAATGCCGTAATTTCATTGATATTCACATTCAGCCAATCGTATCTGAAACAGACATAAT